>NC_002932.3:2037500-2154946 GCF_000006985.1 Chlorobaculum tepidum TLS | reverse complement strand
GGAACAGGAGAGGCTTGCGACTCGACTCCATCAGTATCGCCAATTTCAGGAATCACACGCTTCTTGAATTCGAGCCAGGCCACTCCATTACCAATATTTATGGCAGAAATGGTTCGGGAAAAACATCGATTCTTGAGGCGATCCATTATTGCGCTCTGACAAGAGGCTTTTCCGGAAATAACGATCGGGAGTATCTGAAGTTCGGGGAGGAGCTGTTTACCATCCGCTCCTCATTTACGAGTGGTCAGGGAATTGCTACTAAGGTTTCGATCACCTATTCACCGAAGAGGGAGAAGAGAATCCTTGTTAACGAACAGGAGCTTCAAACCTTTTCCAGCCATATCGGGACCATTCCGTGCGTGACCTTTACGCCACGTGAGATGGTGATCATCAACGGCGCACCGGCTGAGCGTCGTCGATTCATCGATACGGCAATTTGTCAGTATGATCGGAAGTATTTATCCGATTTATTGCTGTATAGGCGTATTTTACAGCAACGTAATGCCCTGCTTTCTTCGGAGCAGGATCCACGTGTTATTGATTCAGCTCTCGATGTTCTAACCGATCAACTCGTTGCTATAGCAACGGAAATTGTTCTGGTAAGAAAGCGATTTATCGAGCATTTTACTTCCATGCTTGGTGGTGTCTATCAATGGATCCCTGAAGGAGCTGAGCCATCAATTTTATATCAAAGTTCTCTTGGTCATCACGAAAATCTGTATGAAAAAGATAAGATACAGCAGGTTTTTAGAGAGCGTTTTGAAACGTTAAAGCAGCAGGAGTTACAACGAAGGCAAACGCTTGCTGGACCACATCGGGATGATCTGCAATTTTATCTAAACAAAAGAGAAATACGAAAATATGCCTCTCAGGGACAGCAGCGTGCATTTCTTGTTGCTATGAAAATGACACTGCAAGGCTATCTTTATGAAGCATCGGGTGAGATACCAATTACCCTTCTTGACGATCTGTTCAGTGAGCTTGATGAGGTGGTTTCCGGTACCATGGTCGAGACGCTTGCAACCAAAGGACAGGTGATCATCACCTCAACGGAGAAAAAAAAGGGGAAGGGTATAAGTTTTTTTTCTGTTGATGATTACAAGAGTAGTAAGGAGCCTTGATCATGAGTAAAGCAAAACCACCGAGAGAGCTTGGCGGGATCATAGCTGATGTTTTCTGTAAGATCGGCATGACGGAAGCCTATGATGAATACAAGACACTTCATGCTTGGAAAAACGTGGTCGGAGAAACTATTGCGAAGGTGACATCAGTAGAGAAAATGAAGGATGGAAATCTCTATGTGAAGGTAAAGAGCCCTTCGTGGAGAATGGAACTCAACTTCAGGAAAAGAGATATAACGAAACGACTCAATAAAGCTGTTGGATATGAAATGATACGAACGATTATCTTTAAATAAGATAAAATAGTAATCTTGAGAAAGAATTGAATAAAAGAATTATCAAAAAAAAGGGTCTGTAAGATAAAGTGTGTAAACGGTCATAGTTTCCTATCATTGAAAAAGGAGCAAAACTATGACCAGAAAGAAAAACAAGACCCCGGACATTCAGGGCGAGCTGATCGGGCAGCTTCTGCGAGAAAGCGGCAGCCCCCAAGCCCTTTTTGACAAAGGTGGCCTGTTCGACCAGTTCAAAAAGCGCTTAATCGAAAAGGCACTCGAAGGTGAACTGGATGAACACCTCGGCTATCCCAAGCACACCCCGATCGTCCCGAATAGCAGGAACAGCCGTAACGGTTACGGCAGTAAAACGATCAGTTCACCATCCACCCCCCGCGCGACCGCAACGGCAGCTTCGAGCCGCAACTGATCCCGAAGCGCCAGACGCGCTTCAAGGGCTTCGACGACAAAATCCTGGCCATGGACGCCCGCGGCATGAGCGTCCGCGACATGCAGGCCATGTTGCTGGAACTCTACCAGGTCGAAGTCTCCGAAGCGCTCATCAGCAGCGTGACCGACGCGGTGCTCGACGACGTACGCGCCTGGCAGAACCGCCCGCTCGAGGCGCTCTATCCCATCGTCTCTTTCGACTGCATTGTCGTCAAGGGCCGTCAAGACGGACGGGCCTGTAACAAAGCTGTTTATCTGGCCTTAGCCATCACCATGGATGGCCACAAGGAGCTGCTGGGACTGTGGATTTCGCAGAACGAAGGGGCCAAATTCTGGCTTAGCGTCATGACCGAACTCAAAAACCGAGGTGCAGTTGTGCATGGTGCACATGGTGCGCAACTCCGTCAAATACGTATCGTGGAAAGATCGCAAAGAGTTCTGTGCCGATCTGAAAACGATTTACGGCTCACCAACCGCCGAGGCCGCCGAAGTGGCATTGCGCCTCTTGGCCGACAAATGGGACGGCAAATATCCCTCAGTCAGCAAGCTCTGGCAGCGGCATTGGGAGCACATCATCCCGTTTTTCGATTATCTGCCAGAAATCCGGAAGGTCATTTACACGACCAACGCCATCGAGTCGCTGAACCGCTCGTTGCGCAACGTGCTGAAAACCAAAGGCTCGTTTCCGACTGATGAATCGATTATCAAGCTGATCTATCTTGCCATGCAGAATATTGCCAAAAAATGGACGATGCCAATCAAAAACTGGGGGGCGGTCATCAATCAGTTTTCCATTAAATTCGAGGGAAGGGTGCCTCTATGAAAACGACCGTTTACACACTTAGCTGAACAGGCTCAAAAAAACAACCCGGAATACTATCTAGTAATAATCAGTATTCCGGGTTGTTTTACCTTCTATGCTATAAAAAAAAGAACTATTTAATATTGCAGGTAAGATTGTACATCTCGATCATTTTTTCAGCAAATGCCTTTCCGAATTCCCTGCACTGCTCGAATTCAGGTTCGTGAGGCTGGAACTTGACCATCACGTTCTGGTCGAACACCTTGAGCTTGAGGTTAGCCAGGTTGCTCTCGATGATTTTTACTCCTTCACCACTCCAGCCGTATGAGCCGAACGCTGCGGCCAGTTTGCCACGGTCGCGCAACGGATTGAGCACGGCAAAAATGCCGTAGATCTGATGAACAATGTTCTGGTTGATGGTGGGAGAGCCGATGATGATTCCCATCGAATGCGCAATCTTCTCTTCAAGTTTCTCTGCCGACATGTTTTCGATATCACAAACATCAACGTTGAAGTCACACGCTGACCGCAAGCCTTCGGCGATCTTTTGCGCCAGCACCGAGGTGTTTTCATAAGCAGAGACATAGGCGATGAGAATGCTCTTCTCATTTGGCATGGCAATGGCGCTTTTAGCGTATCGCTCCGAAAGATCGACATATTTCTTCCAGTCCGAGCGCAGGATCGGTCCATGGCCAGGGCAAATGACTTTAATATCGAGTGGGCGTATTTTTTCGATCGCCTGAAGCATGTACTTGCTGAACGGCCTCAAAATGGCGTCAAAGTAGTATTTAAATGCGTCATCGAAATCACCACAGAGGTCATCATACATCGCTTCGTTGCAGTAGTGGCAGCCGAAGGAGTCGCAGGTAAAGAGTACCCTATCCTCCTCCAGCCAGGAGTAGATCGTGTCAGGCCAGTGCAGGTTTGGAGCACCAATGAAGTGAATCGTCTTGTTGCCGAGGTCGAGCTTGTCTCCATGCTTGACTACAAGATGTTTGAAGTCGTGGCCGGTCTGGTCACGCAGGAACTTGATGGCGTTACCGCTACCCACCACAGTGGCATTCGGCGCAACGGAGAGCAAGTTGTGTACGTTACCCGAGTGGTCGGGTTCGGTGTGATCGACGATGATGTATTCGATCTCTTCAGGATTGACCACCTTTTTCAATTTTTCGATATAGGTCGGCCAGAACTTCACCTTGGTCGTTTCAACCACCGTTTTTTTCTCGGCGTTGATGAAGTAAGAATTGTAGGTAGTGCCGTATTTGGTCTCCATGACGATATCGAAGGTGATCAGGCCCGGATCAAGCACGCCAATCCAGGAGACATCGTCGGTAATTGGAAGAATTTTATTATCGGTCATAATTTATATTTGTTTTTGTTGTGAAAAATCTGAACTTTAATGATTTATGATGATAAAAAGTTTAAACAATAATTTTTTAAAAGGGTGAATTCTCACGATACAGATCACCGGTTTCATGATGTCTAATCTCTTTTATCACTTTGATTCCTTCAGGAGAAAACGCAAAAAGTGTATCTGCTGAAAAGATTGAGCTGAAATCCTGAGGCTTGAAGAATGGGAGAAATTTCTGAGCGTATTCATCGAGCCGTTTCAGATAGAAACCAGTGTTTTCATCAGGTTGTTCCTTGTTCCACTCTTCGGCGAGTCGCCCGTTCTCAACGAACGATGCCGGATTGCCGGTGCCGGCAACATAATAGGTGATTCGATCGCCCTTCGCAATTTCCAACCCCTGTCGAAGTGCAATTTCGTAGGTGATCGATTTGGAGCGCTTACCGGCCCGTACATCGGAGACATACTGATCGAGGGTGGTTTTCATCGATTCTGTTCGGGAAAAATCGCTGATATGGAGTCGATGATTTATCAGATCGTTGCGATACTTGACGTAGAGGTCATGAAGTCCCTGGATGTCATCATTGAGGAGCAGGATAAATCCCTCTCTTACGAAGTCCCGGCCGAATTTTTCACCGCTTCTGCTCACGAATGCAGATCCTTTCAGCTTCAGTTTTTCGTTGTAATCGAGAAGGGCATAGTTTTTCTTCATGTAGGAAATCATTTTCTTGAAGCGGCCGTCAAAACCGATTCTTATTCCCTGCGGCATGGTGGATGAAACTTCACAGACCAGCTGCCGTTCCTCCTCTTCGGTAACCACGTAGGGTGGGGGAACGAGAAAGATGCCATCGGTATCGACTTCGATTACTTTGGCGCCACGTGATTCGAACTCGCGGATCATTTTTTTAGCGATCTCCTGTCCTTTGGTTGTGACGCGGTCAGCTTCCTCAAAATCGTTGAACATGCCGTTGCCGAAGCCGAGATAACCGTACATGGCATTGATGATGATCTTGAAGGAGGATTGCATGGCATCGAAATTGTACGACAGCGAGGCGTTGCCGCGTTCCTTCTCCTCTTCAGCGCGCTTTTTTGCTGCAAAACGCAACTCTTTCAGATCCTTCAGGATAGTTGGAAACACTTTGAGCGAATCGGATTTTGGGCAAACATCGAAGGTGAGCATGATCGAGGGATAGAGCGATTCGACGTCTGCATAAACGATTGGCCCGAGAATGCCTTTGATAAACACTTCGGTAAAGCCGCCAGTCTGTTGCTGCCCAATCGATGGACGAGGGATGGAAACTTTGCGCTTCAGATACTCCCGGATTATGAGGGCCTCGATCTTTGCTGCTGGCCCGAGCCTCGCGGTATTGGCGTAGCTGTATGGTACCATACTGGTCATGCTAAAGTTACTACCGGAAAGCAGCGCCGCCAGTTCACGGGTTTCTCGCACATCGTCGAGCGCGTAGGCCAGAAGGGTTTCGGGATTGTCGTCCCAGGTGCTGGCGATGTTTTTGTAGTCGACATAGGTACGGTTGGGCGAGGCGAAACCGAAGAATTTGGCGACCGCTTTCAAACCGTAGCTCGGAAGCGTGTGTTTCGAGATATCGTAATTCTGGACAAGGAAGTAGGTGTCGATTACATGCCTTCCGGGAATGTCGCAGAACTGGAAATCGGCCGATCGCTCGGCAAAGCGGATCGTCGCAGGATAAGAACGTGGCACCAAGCCGTTGCGGCCGATAGCGAATCGTACACCGTTCAGTTCACATCGGCGCTGAAGGTAGGGAAGATCGAAACCGAAGATGTTGTGCCCTTCGATCACATCCGGATCTTTCTGACGGATGATGTGTACGAGCTCTTCGAGTAGATCCTTTTCAGATCTGCCTTTAGAGTGAATGACATGCTCCCAGGAACGGTTGTCGCTGAGCGAGACGATGATGATCGGGTCTTCGCCGATACCTTTTCCTTTTCGCTTCTTGTCGGGCTGATAGTAGGTCTCGATATCGAGCTGTAGGCGATGAAGGTCGTCAAACAGCATTCCCTTGAAAAGGGTTTTACCGGTCTGCATCAGGTACTGGCTGATGGCATCGCCCGGGCTGTAGGTCAAATGGCTGTGAAAGCTTGAGCTGTTCTGGGAATCACTCCTTGAAGAAGAATCCTGAGAACTGGAGTTCACAAAGTCGAGCGCCGCGCGATAATTTTTCCAGCTTCTAAAGATGGCGAGATACCGGTAGTAGTTTGTGCCGTCAAGCGGGATCAGCCAGAATTTTTCTTTGTTAAAGGGGATAAAACCTTCAAGCAGTTCATTGTCTGAGAGAAAAAAGAATGGATAGAATGGCTCATCTCGATGGGTGACAACATCCGTTTTTCTGAAAAACAGCCGTATTTGCGAATCATTAAGCTGGTACGCTCCAACAATGTTCTCTTCGGGGTCTTTACCGAAAAGCAGTTCATTCTCGAAAGAAAAATTGACAATGTTGTTCATGGTACCAGAGAGCAAGATTGAATACATGTTTCACGTGAAACAGCGTTACCGGCCAAGCCGAATCATGAGTATGGAGACGTCGGACGGAGAGACCCCGAGAATTCTAGAGGCTTGACCGATGGTCGCAGGACGGTGCTTCAGTAGTTTTTCCCTTCCCTCGCTTGAAAGGGAATTCAGTGAATCATAATTGAAATTATCCGGAATATGCAAGGAATCAAGACGAGCTATACGGTCGGCTACAAGTTGTTCCCGCTTGATATAGCCTTCGTACTTTATCTCGATCTGCACCTGTTCGGCAACCCTTGGGTCATTGCATAACTCTTCCGCAGCGGATCGAACGGAGAGCGAGTGCTCCAGAATATCCTGGAGGCTAATGCCGGGGCGTTTGATCAAACTCAACGCGCGGGCAGGGGTTTTGAGTTCCTGTAGGCCCTTGTTCATCAGCAGTGTGTTGATCTCCGCTGGCGTTACTTTGGCCGTTTTCATTACTTCAAGACAGTGTTGAACGCGCTTGATAATTGATTCCGTTCGATGTAGATCGTCTGAGGAGACCAGATTGCAATCGTATCCAATTTTCCGCAGTCGTAGATCGGCATTATCATGTCGCAGGATCAGTCGATGTTCTGCTGATGAGGTGAACATGCGATAAGGCTCCTTGGTCTCCTTGGTTATCAGGTCATCGATAAGTACACCGATATATGCCTGATCACGTCCCAAGACGATCAGCTCTTTGCCAAGAATTTTGCGAACCGCATTTATACCGGCCATTAGGCCCTGTGCAGCAGCCTCTTCATAGCCGGATGTACCGTTAATCTGGCCGGCAAAGAAGAGGTTTTCAACGGGTCGGGTCTCCATTGTAGACCTGATTTGCCAGGGATGGAAAAAGTCATACTCGATGGCATAACCGGGGCGAATCATTTTGGCTTCTTCAAGTCCGGGGATCGATCGCAGTCCTGCGATCTGAATATCTTCGGGCAGAGATGTCGAAAACCCGTTGACATACATTTCTACAGTATCAGTACCTTCTGGTTCCAGAAAAATATGATGGCTCGATTTGTCTGGAAAACGGGAAATTTTGTCTTCAATTGACGGACAATACCTTGGCCCAACACCTTGAACCTTGCCGGTAAAGAGCGGAGATCGGTCAAAGCCGGTTCGCAGAATGTCGTGCGTTTTTTCCGTTGTTTTGGTCAGATAGCAACTGACAAGGTTTCGGTTAGCAACGCTTGTTGAAGAAAAAGAAAATGGTACCGGATCGACATCTCCAGGTTGCTCAGTGACAATGGTGTAATCGACACTTCTTGAGTCGATTCGCGGTGGCGTGCCAGTTTTGAGTCTCCCGAAAGAAAATCCGAGCGAAGCGAGAGATTCGGTTAGGCCTTCAACGGGCGGTTCTGCTGTGCTTCGTCCCCCCGGGAAGTGGTCCATGCCGATATGAATCAGGCCGTTCAGAAAGGTGCCGCAGGCAAGAATAGCGGCTTTGGCCTGGATTGCTCGGCCTGATCGCACTGTTACAGAACTGAACTTGCCAGAGTTTGCCGAAACTCCAATAACCGTATCCTGCAGCAGGTCGATGTTTGGTTCATGCTCGACAATCCTTCTCATGTAAAGGCTGTACTGTGTCTTGTCTGCCTGTGCGCGCGGTGAGTGCATTGCTGGGCCTTTGCTGCGGTTGAGCATTCTGAACTGGATGCCTGTGGCATCGATAGCTTTGCCCATTTCGCCGCCAAGCGCGTCGATTTCCCTTGTTATTTGGCCTTTGGCAACGCCACCTATCGCCGGGTTGCAGGACATGCGGGCAACCGCCGAGAGGTCAGAGGTAATGAGAAGACAGTGCAAGCCGCCACGTGCGACGGCGAGTGCGGCTTCGCAGCCGGCATGGCCAGCCCCGACAACTATGACATCATACATGAAAAAAGAGTTGTTTCACGTGAAACATCTACATATGGTTGTTGAAATAACTATTGAAATCCGGGTCGCCCAGATAATAGTTTTCTATCTAACTGTAATTATTATAATATGTTAATTATTTTTCTCAGTGCTCTGGCAGCCTTCTGCCGATGTCGCAGAATCTGACTGCATCAGTGTTTGTTTGCCAGTCAGTTGTCCATTTTTTCATCAACAAGCTTAGAGTGCTTTGGCTATTCGATCAGGCGATCAGCTTGTTTTGGTTGGCAAAAGCCTCATTATAGTAAAAAATGGTTAAAGAGGTCAGCATAAGTGAGAGGGTATTCTGAATGCCATGATAGGCTCTTGCAGATAACTGTAAGTAAAATTTACATGATTCAAAAGATTCACTTTTTATTACTAATGATTTTTACGGGCCTGAGCAGCTGAAAGACGAAGGGACGTCTGCGCCAATCGTAAAAACGATTGGTCTGTTTTTGGGTGTTCAGTTGGGAATGTAGAATAACCGATGGACAGCTTTCTAAAAGCGGAGGCGGCTGCAAGGGGGCTAAGCCGCCTCATGGTATTGTATTGCATCGCACCATATGGAGGCGTCAGACGCTGCCGGTCGCTTCGAGTTCGCGCTTGAGGGCTTCACGCTCGATTTCAAGCCGGCGAAGCTCACGGTTAATTCGGTCAAGTTCTTCGGGTTCGCTGTCGATTTCAAGCCGCAGGCGCGAGCAGGCTTCATCAATCAGATCGATGGCCTTGTCCGGCAGGAAGCGGTCTGCAATGTAGCGATTCGAAAGCTCTGCGGCCGCCACCAGGGCGGCATCCTTGATGCGCACTCCGTGGTGGATTTCGTATTTCTCTTTCAGTCCGCGCAGGATCGAGACGGTATCCTCGACACTGGGCTGATCGACTATGACTGTCTGGAAGCGCCGTTCAAGCGCTGCGTCCTTTTCAATGTGCTTGCGGTACTCGTCGAGTGTGGTTGCTCCGATACAGCGCAATTCACCTCTTGCCAGCGCTGGCTTGAGGATGTTGGCCGCGTCCATCGAACCTTCCGCCGATCCCGCTCCGACCAGGAGATGCAGCTCGTCGATGAAAAGAATTACCTCGCCATCGGAGGCCTGAACCTCCTTGACCAGCGCCTTCAGTCGCTCCTCAAATTCTCCTCTGAACTTGGTTCCTGCCACCAGTGCCGCGATGTCGAGTGCGGCGATCTGCTTCGACTTGAGGTTCTCCGGTACGTCGCCTCCCACGATACGCTGGGCGATGCCTTCGACGATGGCCGTTTTGCCGACGCCCGGCTCGCCGATGAGTACCGGATTATTTTTGGTTCGGCGGCTCAGAATCTGGAGCACGCGGCGGATTTCGTCGTCGCGGCCAATCACCGGATCGAGTTTCCCCTTTATGACCAGATCGTTCAGGTTTCGCGAATATTTTTTCAGTGACTGATAGCTCTCCTCCGCATTCTGGCTGGTTACGCGCTGGGAGCCCCGGAACGAGGTGAGCACCTTGAGTATGGCGTTGCGGTCGATTCCTGCGTCTTTCAGGAGTTTCGAAACTTTGACTCCTGCTTCGCTCATAGCGATGAAAAGATGCTCGGAGCTTATATACTCGTCTTTGAGCTGCTCTGCCTCCTTGAGGGCGGTGTCGAACACCTTACCGAGGTCGCTGGAGATATATTGACCGGTTGCTGACGCTCCGGTCACTTTGGGAATTCGGTCGATTTCCCGATCGACGACGCTGAGGAGCGTATCGACGGGCGTTTCGAGTTTTCGCGCTATCTGGCAGGCAATATTGTCATGATCGCCAAGCATAACGCTCAGCAGGTGCTCGGGTTCAATCTGCTGGTTTTGCTTGCTGCTTGCCAGCATTGACGCTGCCTGAAGGGCTTCCTGGGCCTTGACGGTAAATTTGTTCGGATCGAAATGCATAGTTGATCGTTTCTTGCTGTTTTCGGTATGTTTTTCATGGTCGCGGCAAGCTCAAGAGCTGGGCCTGCCGCGCCTTATCATCATAACAACCGCCAAAAAAGCAAAAACGTTACACCGTGAAATCAGGAAAGTAATCTTTTGTGATCCTGAATTCGGGGCGCGTCTTTAGATCAGTGAGGCATTCTGTCCGGTTTAACTGCGGTCAATACTTTTTGGCAGGTTCTGCATGAAAGAGCGCGTGATGAGCTTGATGATCTCGCCGCCGGTAACCAGAAGTTCGGCGCTCTTTTCGCGGATGTGGATCTGTGTGGCCACCTGATCCTTGAAATAATCGACGCTTGCCTGATCGTAATTTTTGCCGCTCACATAGTCGTCGATGAGCGCTTCGGCCTGGCTGTAGGGCAGATTGAAAACCTTTACGCCAAGTTTGGCGCGTTCAATGGGATCGAGAATTCTCTGACCCGATGTTTGCTGCTCCATATCGCTGCGTTTCCTTCTGGTGTAATGAAAAGAGTGAGGCACCCAGAGCCGCTACAGCTCTGTATTTTTGAAATTTAACAATCTTTCGGACAAGATGCCAGCTCTTGCATCCCCCGTCGGGGAAGTTCAGGCGCTTTGTTTGGGCGGACGTCGAACATCGGTCATCATTGACCCCGATACGAACAGCAGTAAAGCGGCAAGGATGGTCTCGCCGTGCACCGGCACACGTTGTTCTGGCGCCATGATCCATCTCGCCTCAGCGGCCTCGGCGGCAATGTCGTCAGCGACGGCATCGTGCACCGGTGCATCGGGACGGCTGTAGTAGAATTTCCCCTTCGCCGTCTTGATGAGACTGGCAAGCGGTTCAGGTTTGAACGAAGTCAGGACGATTTTTCCTTGTTGGTCACGTTTTGGCCCGCCCTGCATCGGTATTGGCACTGGCTGAACTCCTCCGACGCCGATCACATGGAGATGCACGCCTCGTGTTTTCATCGCTGTGGCAATATCGCCAAGATCGTTTCCGTGGTCTTCCCCGTCGCTCGCCAGCACCAGCACGGTTTCGTTGCTCGACAGTTCGCCCCCCGAATTCGTAAGCTTCAGTGCCGCGTCGAATGCCCGGCGGTAATCGGTGCCCTGCGTTGTGATCAGTTCTGGCGCCGCCATATCGAGCAGGATTTCGAAATCCTCCTCGTCATCTGTCAGTGGGCACTGCACGACGGGTGTTCCCGCAAACAGTAGCAGCGCCTTTCGCCCATCGCCAAGGCGGCGGCTGATCTGAAGCAGCTCTGTCTTGGCGTGCGTCAGCCGGTCGGGAGCGGTGTCCCGCGCGAGCATGGAGTTTGAAATATCGAGCATGAAAATGATATCGATTCCTTTCTGACGCACCGCTTTCTGGCCGCGGCACAGTTGCGGACCAGCAATTGACACGATCATCAGCGCGGCGGAGAGCAGGAGCATAATCCTGCGGAGCCCAAGCTTCCTGACGCTTACGGCAGGCAAGATTCCTGAGCCTCCACCTGTGGAGTCGATTTTTGCCCAAGCCGAGAGCTTCCGGCGAACTCCATAGAACACCAGAACCGCAAGCGGAACGAGCAGCCACAAAAGGTAGAGGTAGCCTGGTCTTGAAAAGCACATAGTCAGGGAATCCTGATAAAACGGGTTGCCGAAAGAGCCTGTTCTGCAAGCAGCAGGCACACCGCCGACAAAAGTAGCCACGGATACAGCGCCATGGTACGGCTCGGCATTCTGCCTTTCAGGCGTGTTTTTTCGAGGCGGTCAATATCCCGGAAGCTTTTCATCAATCCGAAAACGTCTCCGGCGCTGAACATGCGTCCTCCGCTGATGCGGGCTACGGTTTCCAGCTCGCTTCGCCCTTTCCTGTTCAAGGCTGTATTGCTGGTGTTCTCGAATGCACGAGCCTCTTTGCCTGCAAAAACCGTATAGATTCTGATTCCATAGTTGGCCGCAAGCCGGGCCGCTGTCTCCGGAGTGACCTCTCCGGCGTTGTTTTCACCATCGGTGATCAGCACGAGAGCTTTCTCTTTTGATGATGAAGCTTTGAGACGATTGGTCGCAGTCAGGATTGCCGTGCCAATCGCTGTGCCTGGCTCATCGAAAAAGCCTGGTGCAACGGTTTCTGCCAATCGTCCAAGCACTTCGTGGTCGAGCGTCAGCGGGCAGCGCGTAAAGCTTCCGCCGCTGAACACCACCAGTCCGATACGGTCTGCCGGGCGGTTGTCGATGAAGCGCATCGCCGCTGTGCGTGCACCTGCGAAGCGGCTTTTACCTCCGAAATCGGGCGTGTTCATCGAGTCCGAAACGTCAAGCGCAATCATAATGTCGATTCCGACGGTGTCGCGCGAGGAGGGTGGAAACGGCGCACTTGGCCCGGAGAGTGCCAGTACGATCAGCACCAGTACCAGCCAGTGCAGCCATTCGGGAAATTTCGAGAAGAGTGACAGCGCGGCAAACCCTGAGCTGCGTAGCTCGGAAACCGAGGGAAACAACACGCCCTGCCGGTTCTTCCGCCAGAACAACCGGTAAACAGCCGAGCCGGCAATCGTCAGCGGTAGCAACAGAAGCCACCAAGGCTCATCGAACCGAATGCCACTGACAATGGTGAATAAAGAATTCATCTTCAGGCCGCTTTTTTCTGAAGATGCAAAATCCCTCGCATATCCCCTGCATCCATCCATGCACAGACCGCATCAACCAGAAATTCTGAATTATTTTGCGTTATGATGGAATTCCATTCAGAGGCGCATCGTTTGCGGCTGCCATTTTTATGGGTTTATCGGCGGCGTGTCATTTTGAAGCTGTCTCGGAAGTGAAACCGAGGCGGCCCCGGAGAAAAAGGGATAATGAGATGTGTTCGCTTCCGCTATCCTTCCGCTATTTTCATTTTCAGTCAGGATTCAGAAGCCAAACCGGTTCAACGACTCTTGCATCAAAAAAACGCCTGCGCATCCAGAAAACTGTGCAGAGGCGTGTCTGAATTCAGGCGAGTCGATCGGATTGATCAATCGAGCTTGATGGCGTTTCTGGTCTTCTCGCGGCGATTCCTCTCTTTCTGGTTGTACTCATCCATGCAGCCGCCGTCCTTGCCTTCTACGAGCGAGCATTGCAGATAATCGGCAATTTCGATGATGCAGGCGCGGATCGCTTTTCCGACCTGAGTGTTCTTGTACTCGCTGAGGTGACCACTCAAGCCGCTGCGATACACGCCCACGCTGAGGCCGCTCGATTTCGAGGTCGCCTCGACCCTCCGGGCCTCACAAATCTCACCGGAGTCCACATCGATCACCTTCAGATCGACCGCCATGCAGGCCGTGTCCTGCCGTCCACCAAGGCTGATTCCCTAAAAGAGATGTCGCCACAACCAGGTACTTCGCGCCGGTGATCTTGCCCACTTTCGCTCTCGTTCTCGGATCGATCCTGCCAGACCTCCCGAGATCCTGTTCATCGAGTACGGTATCGAGCTCTTTGCGTTCAAGCACGCGGAAACTGTTGGTCGATGCAAGTTCTGAAATGAGCATGTCTTGCAGGTCGGTGCCGACTCCGCTGCCCCATCATGCCGTCGTGGAGTGATTGGTAAACTCCCGGCCCCGGCCTGCGGGTCTTGCCGGACAAACGGGAGATATTGGTATATTAAAGGACAAACCGTTCATCATCGAGGCGCTGCGAGCCGCCGGAGCGCTGACGATCTCTCTCGTGGCGGCGTTGGGCGGACGGGTGGTCGGTCATATCGCCTTCTCGCCGGTGACCATGTCTGACGGGTCGTTTGGGGGGTTCGGACTCGGGTTGCTGTCGGTGCTGCCGGAGTTTCAGCGGCAGGGCATCGGTGGTGTACTGATCCGGGACGGCCTCGCCTGGCTAAAAGCGCTCGGGGCGATCGGCTGCTGCCTGGTTGGCCATCCGGAGTACTACCGCCAATTCGGCTTCGAGAATCCGGATGGGCTGGGGCACGAAGGCGTACCGCTGGAGTTTTTTTTCGTGCTCTCTTTCGGCGGTCAGGTCCCACAGGGCAGCGCAAGGTTCCACGACGCATTCATGGCCAGCGGCCCTGCGTCATAAATCGACAACATTCATCAGATCATATTATGTCTGACAACGTTCACTACAAATCGAACATCGAACTGACCCCGCAGGAGTACGAAGAGCTGGAGGATTTTCTGCTTCACGAATCCGGGCTGAAACATCCGATGAATCTCGATGCGCTCGACGGCTTCATGACCGCCCTGATTATCGGGCCAGAGCCGATCATGCCGAGTCAGTGGCTGCCGCATGTCTGGAGTTCGGCTGTCGTCGATGAGGCTCCTGTTTTTGAGTCCGACGAGCAGGCGAAACGAATCATCGGACTTATCATGCAGATGATGAATGCGCTCTCGCACCAGTTTGAAGAGAGTCCTGAGGATTATGCGCCGCTGCCAAATCTGACGACCTTTGACAGCGATGAAGATCAGCGTAAAGCGGCCCGGCTTTGGTGCTGTGGATTCATCGAGGGAATAAATATGAACCAAGATTCATGGAAATCCCTGCTGAAAGATGAAAAGGGGGCCAAGACGGTTTTCGCCATCTCCGCGGCTTCCGGCCTGTTGCGCGAAAAGCTCAACCTGGACGAGGAGAAAGAGTACGAACTGTGGAAACTGATCCCGGAAGCGGTGCTTGAAATCAGGGATTTCTGGCGGCCCGGCCACCGTCGGAAAAAGCCGGACGAAAAACAGCCCAAAGCTGAAGCGCCCGGCAGAAACGACCTCTGCCCGTGCGGCAGCGGCAAGAAGTACAAGAAATGCAGCGGGCAATAGTGTGCTTTACCGATAGACCGACTCGATCTTGACTCTGGCCGTACCTTTGCCGTAGAATCCCAGCGCTTTTGCGGCTGCGGCGCTCAGGTCGATGACGCGGCCATCGACGAAGGGGCCGCGGTCGTTGACCCGTACGATGATCGATGTGTTGTTTTCGAGGTTGGTGACCCGCACGATCATCGGCAACGGCAGGTATTTGTGCGCAGCACTGGGTAGATCGGGATCAAAAATTTCTCCGTAGGCGGTGGGTTGGCCGTTATGCTGGTCGAGCGTCTCTTTGCCGTACCACGAGGCCAGGCCGGTCTCCTCGTAGCCGTAAACCTGGTCGAAGCTCATGGGCACGTAGAGCCGCCCGTCGATGAGATAGGGTTTGTTCTTAAGCTTGCCGAGCCGGTAAGCCTCTTCGGGGGATATTCGCTGCGCGGGGGGCGTGGTGGTGCTCCGGTAGGTTGAACAGGCCTGAAGCGACAGAAGTGTCATGAGCAGAAGGGCGCCAATCCTTTTTTGCGTCTTCATCGTTTTGTCTGTCTGCGATGATCGGGGGCTGCATATCGACATGGTATCGCTATTCTTTCAGGCAAAAAATAGCCATTTCGGAAGAATATTCCTGAAGCCCTTGTTATATTTCAAGTTAAGAATTTTCTGCCGTGTGTCTGCAAATGCTTTTGCAGCATATCGTTACGCAGTGAGCTACAATTTTGCCGAATGACGAATCGGGTGACAAACGGGCAGCCGGAGAGGCTTTTGACTGGCGTCCTGATCCTTCACGGGTTTACGGCCAATCTTGAGAGCGTCAGGGCGCTGTTCGGCCCGCTTGGCCGGTTTGATCTCAAGATGGCCACGCCGCTGTTGCGCGGTCATGGCGCGGCTTCGCCGGACGAGCTGCGCGGCGTGACCTGGAGAGAGTGGCTCGATGATGCCGAGAACGCGTTCGAAACGCTGACCGGCACCGGCGGCAAGGCGGTGGTGATCGGGCACAGCATGGGTGCGCTGCTTGCGCTGCAACTTGCCGCGCGCCGTCCGGAGCTGGTCGATTCGGTCATTCTCGCCACGCCGCCGGTCAGGCTGACCTCGCCGCTCGGCCCCGGACGCCCGCTCCACTTCCTCGCGCCGCTCGTCAGCCATGTTGTCGATCGCTGGGATATGGAGGCCAGATTTGCCGACCCCGGCAGCGCCATTATTCCAAAACAGTATGACTGGGCACCGACCAAAACGATTCTCTCGATGTTCGAGCTGCTGGAAGAGACAATGCGGATTACCGGTCGCGTCCGCGTTCCCGCGCTGATTCTGCAAGCCCGCCACGAAAGCGTCGTGCTGCCCGAGAGCGCCGAAATTCTGACGCGCGCAATCGCAACGCCGCCGGAGGCAAAGTCCATCGTCTGGTTCGACAAAACCGATCACCAGATTTTCTGCGACTGTGAACGCAAGGCTGCCGTTGATGCTGTTGTCAGCTTTGTCTCCAAACGTTTTCCCGCTGCAACCAATCAATCAGTAAAAGCATGAAAAAGAAGTTCTTACGTTTCTTCACCACTCTTCTGTTCGTGTGCAGTTTCATCCCCGGCAAGCTCAACGCCGCGCCCACCGCTACTCATGATGGGGTCTATCTCGACGAAATCGCCATCGGTTCCGGCTACGCCTGGGGGCATTTGAAGTTCTCCGAGGCAGATTATAATGCGGTGCCGATTTTTGCGCGCTTCGGGTTCAACATGAACTCCGTGTTTGGCATGAAGGAGAGCAAGAGCACGCTTCAGCTCGCGCTCGAACCGTTCTGCAATCCCGTCACTGAACCCGACTCGGGCGTGGAGACGGGCCTCAATGTTTTCATCCGTTATCTCCAGCCGGTCGCGCCCTCGGTGAAGCTGGTCGGTGAAATCGGTTCCGGCCCGATGTACCTGAGCATCAACAGCGCGGAGCAAGGCAAGGCGGGCTTCAATTTTCTGAACCAGTTCGGTCTCGGCGCGCAGGTTGCCGTCTCCCCGAAAAGCGCCATCACCGTTGGCTACCGTTTCCGCCACCTCTCCAACGCAGGCACCAGCGAGCCGAACCGGGGTATCAACTCGAATGCCGTAGTAGTGAGCTATTCGCTGCTCTACTGACGGATCCGCGCTGTTCGTATTGCCATGCACATCGTCGATCTCAGCTACCCGGTCACTGCCGACATGCCGCTCTGGCCCGGCACGCCCGCGCCGAACTTTTCCGATCTCCACACGGTCGGGCGCGACGGCTTTGGCGAGCGGTGGCTGCAACTCTCCTCGCACACAGGCACGCACCTCGACGCTCCGGCGCACCTTTTCGAGGGCGCGGTATCGCTCGATCGCTTGCCGGTGGATCATTTCATCGGCAAGGGCGCGCTGCTCGATCTGCGAGACGCGCAGCCGGAGCCGCTCTCGCTCGATCAACTGCTGCTCCAACGCGCAACAATCGAGTCGGCGGAGTTTCTCTTGCTGCATACCGGCTGGAGCCGATTCTGGGGAACGGCGGCGTACGACCGGGGCTATCCGGTGTTTGCGGAGGAGGCTGCGGCGTGGCTCGCCGGGCTGGGACTGAAGGGCGTCGGCATCGATGCGCCTTCGTTTGACGATCCGGATTCGGAGGAGCTGCCCATTCATCGCCGACTGCTTGGCGCAGGCTTTGTGCTGATCGAAAATCTCACCGCGCTCGACCGGCTCGGCGGTCACGAATTTTTCCTCTCCGTGCTGCCGCTGCCCATCGCCGGAGCTGAAGCCTGCCCCGTGCGCGCGGTCGCCCTCATTGCGTCTTTTGCGGCGAACCAGCCGATTTAACTTGCCAAATCCGCCAGACCGCGTTAGCTTTTGTGAATTTCGCAGGTTGCGCGGCCTCTTCCCCTGTCACTTCAGGTTTATCAGTTATGGACGGTTCCGCCAGGAGAACATTTTCATCTATCACCAGCAAGGTCGTTATGGCGCTGGCGGGCCTGTTTCTGCTTGTTTTTCTTGCCGTGCATCTCGGCATCAACATGCTGCTGCTGGTCGATGATGGCGGCAAATCCTTCTCGGCGGCGGCGGGCTTCATGAGCAGCTATCCGGTGATCCGGGTTTTCGAGCTTGCGCTCTTCGGTGGCTTTGCGCTGCACATCGCCTTCGGGGTGATCGTCAGCATCCGGAACCGCATGTCGCGCCCGATCCGCTACCAGCACCGGAGCCGCTCCGAAACCTCGCCCTTCTCGAAGTACATGCTGCACAGCGGCATCGTCGTGCTGATTTTTCTCGGGCTCCATTTCATCGATTTCTACTTCATCAAGCTCGGCATCGTCGCTCCGCCGCCGGGCGTCGCGCGGCACGATTTTTACAGCCGCGCGGTGCTGCTCTTTTCCGACCGGACCTCGTCGTCGATCTATATGGTCGCCTTTGTTTTTCTCGGATTTCACCTGAACCACGCGCTTCAGGCAGCCATTCAAACGCTTGGGCTAAATCATACCCGGCACGCCGCCGCGATCCAGGCGGTGAGCACCGTTTACGCCATCGTCATCGCGGGCGGGTTTATGGCGATTCCGCTGCGCTTCACTTTGTTCAACTAATGCCGCGCCGCATGGAGACCTGTCGCCAATGATACAACTGAACGCCAACGCGCCGGGCGTGCCGCTTGCCGACCAGTGGGACGCCTACAAGGCCGGTTGCAAGCTGGTCAGCCCGAACAACAAGCGCAAGCTCGACATCATCGTGGTCGGTACGGGGCTTGCGGGTGCTTCGGCGGCGACGACGCTCGGACAGCTCGGCTACAATGTTAAGTCGTTCTGCTATCAGGACACGCCGCGCCGCGCGCACAGTATCGCCGCGCAGGGGGGTATCAACGCCGCCAAGAACTACCAGAACGATGGCGACAACGTTTTCCGGCTCTTTTACGATACCATCAAGGGAGGGGACTACCGGTCGCGCGAATCGAACGTCTATCGGCTCGCTTCGATCAGCCCGGAGATCATTGACATTTGCGTGGCGCAAGGCGTGCCCTTCGCCCGCGAATACGGCGGCCTGCTCGCCAACCGCTCCTTCGGCGGTGCCCAGGTGTCGCGCACATTCTACGCGCGGGGGCAGACTGGCCAGCAGCTCCTGATCGGTGCGTACAGCGCGATGAGCCGCCAGATTGCCGCGGGCACGGTGCAGCTCTACAGCCGTCGCGACGTGCTTGACATCGTCGTCGTCGATGGCAAGGCGCGGGGCATCATCGCGAGGAATCTCGTCACCGGCGAAATCGAGCGCCACTCGGCTCACGCCGTGGTGCTGGCCACGGGCGGCTACAGCAACGTTTTCTACCTCTCGACCAACGCGATGGGCTCGAACGCCACGCCAGCGTGGAGCGCCTATAAAAAGGGGGCGCTCTTCGCCAACCCCTGCTTCACGCAGATTCACCCCACCTGTATTCCGGTGCATGGCGAGTTCCAGTCGAAGCTCACGTTGATGAGCGAGAGCCTGCGCAACGACGGGCGCATCTGGGTGCCGAAGGAAAAGTCGGACGCCGAACTGATCCGGCAGAAAAAGCTGCGTCCGGAGCAGATTCACGAGTCGAAGCGTGACTACTACCTCGAACGGCGCTACCCGGCCTTCGGCAACCTCGTGCCGCGCGATGTTGCTTCGCGGGCGGCCAAAGAGCGCTGCGACGCGGGCTTCGGCGTCGGCTCGACCGGGCTGGCGGTCTATCTCGACTTCGGCGACGCCATCGAGCGGCTGGGCCGAGCCGAAATCTCAGCCCGCTACGGCAACCTGTTCCAGATGTACCAGCGCATCGTCGATGACAATCCCTACCGCACGCCGATGATGATCTACCCGGCGGTGCACTACACGATGGGCGGTTTGTGGGTCGATTACGAGCTGATGACCACCGTGCCGGGCCTCTACTCAATCGGTGAATGCAACTTCTCCGACCACGGCGCGAATCGCCTCGGCGCCTCGGCCCTGATGCAAGGGCTCGCCGACGGCTACTTCGTTTTGCCTTACACCATCTCGAACTACCTCTCGCACGAGATCAATACGCCGCCCATTCCGACCACGCTGCCGGAGTTTCATCTTGCTGCCCGCGACGTAACCGACCGGCTCGACCGGCTCAAAAAGAGCAACGGCAAGGAGTCTGTCGATCACTTCCACCGCAAGCTCGGCAAAATCATGTGGGAGTACTGCGGCATGTCACGCAACGAGGCTGGCTTGACGAAAGCTCTCGGTCTGATAGAGGAACTGAAGGCGGAGTTCGCTTCGGGCGTGAATATCCCGGGCGGGCTGAAGGAGTACAATCCTGAACTGGAAAAGGCGTGCCGCGTCGAGGATTTCATCGAACTCGGCGACCTCATGGTGCGCGACGCCTTGCACCGCAAGGAGTCGTGCGGCGGCCACTTCCGCGAGGAGTACCAGACCCCCGACCACGAAGCGCTGCGCAACGATGATGAGTTCGCCTACGTCGCTGCCTGGGAGTACAAGGGGCGCAACGACGAGCCGGAGATGCACCGCGAAGAGCTTCGCTTCGAGACGGTGACGCCATCGCAACGATCCTACAAATAACCGTCGATCATGAAGTTCACTCTCAAAATCTGGCGGCAGAAAAACGCCGACGACAAAGGCCGGATGGTCAGCTACAAGGTCGATGATATTTCGCCCGACAGCTCGTTTCTCGAAATGCTCGACCAGCTCAACCAGCAGCTCATCGCCAAAGGTGAAGACCCGGTGTCGTTTGATCACGACTGCCGCGAAGGAATCTGTGGCGCTTGTGGCCTCTACATCAACGGTCGGCCTCACGGCCCGCTGAAGGGCATCACCACCTGCCAGTTGTACATGCGCGCCTTCCGGAGCGGGGAGACGATCTGCGTCGAGCCGTGGCGAAGCGGTGCGTTTCCGGTGGTCAAAGACCTGATTGTCGACCGCAGCGCCCTCGACAAAATCATCCAGGCGGGGGGCTACATCTCGATCAACTCAGGTGGCCTTCCTGACGCCAACACCATCCCTGTGTCCAAGCACGACGCCGACGCCGCCTTTGACGCTGCCGCATGTATCGGCTGCGGAGCCTGCGTCGCCGCCTGTTCCAACGCCTCCCCAATGCTTTTCGTCGGCGCAAAAGTCTCCCACCTCGCTCTCTTGCCCCAAGGCCGCATCGAAGCCGCGCGCCGCGTGCAGCAGATGGTCGCCGCCATGGACGCTCTCGGCTTCGGCAACTGCAGCAACACCTATGCCTGCCAGGCCGAATGTCCCAAAGAAATCTCTATCGCCAACATCGCCCGAATGAACCGCGAATTCCTCACCGCCAAACTCTTTGCGGAGAAGGAGAAGAATATCGGCTTCACGCTGTAGGCCGTATTAGAGTCCTCACTATGTGTTGTTTGCCTCGGTAAGCTGAGCCAGAGCGTTGTTACTTCTCGCCAGAGACGCGGCGGGTAATGAATGGCTTGTCGATGCTCAGTTTGTCGGTCAGATCGATTGCTTGCAGCCTTTTTACGCTACGGAACCTCGATTGTTAATCCAGTACCCGTTCTTTATATTGGCTTTTCTTTATCAAACGAGCGTAACGGCCTTTTTCATGAAAAACAACCGCTTTAAACTCATTCTCATTGCCGTGGTCGCGCTGGTATCGGTGTGGTCCATCTGGCCGACTTACCGTGACTATGCCCTGACACAAAAACTCAAGAGTTTCCGTTCTGCCGAAGACAGCCTGAAGTTCGCTATCGATCATCGTGCTGAAATCGAACAGGCTAAAGACAAGAGCCTGAAGCTCGGCCTTGATCTTCGGGGCGGTATGTACCTGGTGATGGAGGTCGATATTCTCGATCTGATCGAGCAGAAGGCCTGGAACAAGGATGCGACCTTCAACCACATCATGGAGATCGTCAAAAACGAGTCCGCTACCTCCGATGCCAGCGTGGTCGATCTGGTGGCCGCCGAGTTCAAAAAGGAGAACATTCGCCTCAGCCGCTACTTTTACGACATGCGCGACTCCGATCAGGATATCGTGAACAAACTGAAAGGCGAGGCTAAAGATGCGCTCGTCAGGGCGAAGGAGATCATTCGCAACCGTATCGACCAGTATGGCGTGGCCGAGCCGGTCATCCAGACGCAGGGTTCGCAGCGGCTCGTCATCGAGCTGTCGGGCGTGACCGACGAGGCGAGGGTTCGCCGCCTCCTGATGGGCACGGCAAAGCTTGAATTCAAACTGGTCAAGGAGCCTGAAATGCTGCTTCGCGCGATTCAGCGCATCAGCTCCCAGCCGCTCGTCGCTCCGGCTTCCACCGCGCCTGTCGCGCCGTCCGACTCCTCGATGGCCGCCGCACCGGTTGCTGCCTCGCCCAAGGCGGCTAATTCCAGCGCCAAAAAACTTTCTGACGTCATCGGCATGATGCCCAATGGCCTGGTGTTCACTCCGGCCTACGCGCACGACCAGGTACTGGCGGTGCTGAACCGGCCCGACGTGCAGGCACTCCTGCCGCAGGACACGCAGCTTTTGCTGGCCGCCAAGCCAGACCAGACCGCCAAAGGTGAAAAGTACTATCTGATCTATCTCGTCCAGAAAACCCCCGAACTGACCGGCGGCGTGATTACCGAGGCCAAGGCGACTTTCAGCGCCCAGGAGAACCAGCCAGAGGTGCTCATGTCGATGAACGACGAGGGGACGTCGAAGTGGGCGCGCATCACCGGGGCCAACATTGGCAAGCAGATCGCCATCGTGCTCGACGGCGCGGTTTACAGCGCTCCGGTCGTGCAGTCGCGCATTCCGAGCGGCAACTCGGTCATCAATGGCATCGGCAGCCTCGACGAGGCCAAAGACCTCGAAATTATCCTCAAGGCGGGTGCTCTGCCCGCGCCGGTGAAAATCCTCGAAGAGCGCACCGTCGGCCCGTCGCTTGGCGCCGACTACATCCGGGCTGGTCTCTTTTCTCTGATCTGGGGTTTCACGGCGGTCGCTATCTTCATGATTGTTTATTATAACAAGGCGGGTATCGCCGCCGACCTGGCGCTCGTGCTCAACATTATGGTCATCATCGCCGTGCTTGCCGGGTTCAGCGCCGTACTGACCTTACCCGGTATTGCCGGTATCGTGCTGACGATGGGTATGGCTGTTGACGCCAACGTGCTGATTTACGAGCGCGTCCGCGAGGAGCTTGCCGACGGCAAGAGCCTGCGCATGGCTATCGACGCGGGCTACAACCGTGCGTTTTCATCGATTCTCGACTCGCACGTCACGACGCTTGCCGCAGCCTTTCTGCTCTATATTTACGGCGTCGGGCCAATTCAGGGATTCGCCGTCACCCTCATGATCGGTACTGCCGCGAGCTTGTTTACGGCGATCGTCGTCACCAGGGTGCTGTTCGACCTGCTGCTCGACAGCAAGTTTATGAATGAAAAGAGTTTCGGATAATTACTAAGACACTGCAATGCGCATTTTTCAGAAAACAAATTTCAATTTTATCAAGCATCGCAAGATCGCCTATGCGATCTCCTCGATTCTGCTTGTGGCGGGCATGATCTCCCTGGTCTTCAAGGGACTGAACTATGGCATCGACTTCAAGGGCGGCTCGGAGGTGGTCATCCGTTTCGAGAAAGCAGCCGATGTCGGCACGGTGCGCTCGATCATGCGAGACGCTGGAGTGAGCGGCTCGGTCAGGCAGTATGGCATGGATCGTTCGCTGTTGCTCAAGACCGATTTTCAGGGTGACACCCCGAAGCTCAAAAGCCTGATTCTGAACTCGCTGGCTTCGCGCCTGCCGGGCAATCCTGCGCAGATTCTGAGCGTCGAGGCGGTCGGGCCGAGCATCGCCTCCGACATGAAAATGTCGGCCATCAAGGCACTGGCGGCGGCGCTGGTCGGCATTCTGCTCTACGTGAGCGTGCGCTTCGAGTTCAAGTTCGCAATGGCGGGCGTCGCGGCGATTTTTCACGACGTGCTGAGCGTGCTCGGCCTGTTCAGCCTGCTTGGCGGCATTTTTGACTTCATGCCGCTGGAGGTCGATCAGAGCATTATCGCCGCGTTTCTGACCATCGCCGGTTACTCGATCACCGACACAGTTGTCGTCTATGACCGTATCCGCGAGCGGCTGCGCGGCCAGAAGCCCTCGGAGTACGAGCGGCTTTTCAACGAGAGCATGAACCAGACGCTTTCGCGCACCATCATCACCTCCGGCACCACCATGCTTTCGGTGATCGTGCTCTTCATCTTCGCCGGCCCGGCCATCCGCAGCTTCGCCTTCGCCATGTTCGCGGGCATTCTGGTCGGCACCTACTCCTCGATTTTCGTGGCGGCACCGATTGTGTACGACTGGCAGACCCGTTCGAAGAGCCCCATCAAGTTCCGGGGCGTCTGATCTCGCGTTTCCGCCATTCTCCCCGGTTTTTTCTGCCGGGGAGAACTCCTGAAATTCATTCCGGGTACCTGACCCGCCACTTGCCCGGAAAGGAGATTCTCTGTATGTTCCAGCTTTACTGATCCTTGCAGCTCGCCGGGCTGCGCGGTCAAGGATTCCCGGAGAACGGATTGCGTCGTTGTGCCGGATCATCACGATGGACAAGTGTTTCCCGGTTACGTCCCGGAACCTGTCCCCACCAGAAAACTCCTGATCTTTATGAAAAAAGTATTGTTTGCTGTGCTTGCCGCCTTGATGATCGCCATGAACGGTTTTGCCGATGCCGCCGCTTCGACTGGCCTTGACCGAATCGTGGCTATTGTGGGTAACGAAATCATTCTCGCTTCCGATGTCAACGAGCAGGAGTTGATGTTGCACCTTCAGTATCCTGAAACCAGAAAGGATCCCCAGCTCCGGAAGCGGATTCTGGAGAATATGATTAATCAGAAAATCATTTT
Organism: Chlorobaculum tepidum TLS; assembly: GCF_000006985.1. Taxonomy (NCBI): domain Bacteria; kingdom Pseudomonadati; phylum Chlorobiota; class Chlorobiia; order Chlorobiales; family Chlorobiaceae; genus Chlorobaculum; species Chlorobaculum tepidum. The sequence continues at coordinate 2,130,065 of NC_002932.3, read as the reverse complement.
GACCAAGGCGAAGATCGATACGGTCAAGGTCGATGAGAAGAGCGTCGATGACCAGGCAGCCGCGCGATACAGCTCCCTTCGCGCTGGTTTTCCGTCGGTAAGCGCCATGGAGTCGAGATTCGGTATGCCGGTCAATCGCCTGAAGCAGCATATCCGCGAAGACATCCGCGATCAGCAGATGATCGAGGCTTTCCGGCGGAAGAATTTCCACGAAGTGACAGTGTCGTACGACGAGACGATGGCCTTCTACAATCAGGAAAAGGGGGCGTTGCCCGAGGCGCCTGAGACGGTTTCGGTTTCACAAATCATCAAAATGCCACTAGTCTCTGAAGCCGCAAGGCAGGCCGCGCTCGATAAAATCAAGGCGGTTCAGCAGCAGCTTGAAGCGGGGGGTAGCTTTGCTACCCTTGCCCGTGAATATTCCGATGATCCAGGCTCAAGGGAAAAAGGGGGTGACCTGGGCTTCACCCGGAAAGGCGAGCTGGTCCCAAGTTTCGAAGAGGCGGCATCTGTGCTCAAACCGGGGCAGATTTCCGGCATTGTCGAGACCCGTTTCGGCTACCACATCATCCAGCTCATCGATAAGGAAGGCGACCGCATCCACACCCGGCACATTCTCGCCCTGTTCGACCGGAGCAAAACTGATATTCCTGCAACCATTGCGCTCCTGAAATCCATCAGGAAGGATGTTCTTTCCGGGAAGGCAACATTCGCCGAAATGGCTAAAAAGTATTCTGACGATCCGGCCTCTGCCACGAATGGCGGACTGATCACATCCGGTTCAGGGAATCCCGATCTTGAGGTCGCCACACTCAGGCCCGATCTTCGGAAAATCATCGATGGGTTGAAAAGCAAAGGAGATATCAGTCAACCGGAGAAGATTGAGTCGGATAAGAGCGCTCCGTTTTATGCGCTTTTCATGCTCAACTCAAGAACGCCTGCGCACGTTCTGACGCCGGAGCATGACTTCGCTCAAATCCAGGAGCTGGCCCTGAACCACAAGAGCCAGGAGCTGTTCAACGCCTGGATTGAAAAGCTGAAAAAAGAGGTGGTGGTGAAGGTTATGTCAGACATCTAAACGTCTGACATAACGGGCATTCTTCTCGATAAAGTCTCGGCGGGGTTCGACCTTGTCGCCCATCAGGGTTGAAAAGACCTGGTCGGCCTCCATGGCGTTTTCTACGGTGACCTGAAGCAAGGAACGGTGAGCCGGATCCATCGTGGTGCTCCAGAGCTGCTCGGGGTTCATTTCACCGAGACCTTTGTAGCGCTGGATGGAAACATTGGCCTTGCCTTTCTGGAGCTTCTTCATCTGTTCCACGATACTGAGGCGCTCGTCCTCATCCCATGCGTATTGCTGCTCTCGGCCCGACTTGACCAGGTAGAGTGGCGGCTGGGCGATGAACACCTTGCCCGCCTCGATGAGCGAGCGCATGTAGCGGAAGAAGAAGGTCAGGAGCAGCGTGCGGATGTGCGCGCCGTCAACGTCGGCATCAGTCATGATGATGATTTTGCCATAGCGCAGCTTTTCGGGCGAGAACTCCTCCTCGCCAATGCTGGTACCGAGCGCGAGGATGATCGTCTTGATCTCCTCGTTTTCCAGCATCTTGTGCAGCCGCGCCTTTTCGACGTTCAGAATCTTTCCTTTCAGCGGCAGGATTGCCTGGAAGCTTCGGTCGCGGCCCTGCTTGGCGCTGCCGCCTGCCGAGTCGCCCTCGACGATGTACAGCTCGCAGTGGTCGGGATCGTTGATCGAGCAGTCGGCCAGCTTGCCGGGCAGGCCCGAGCTTTCGAGCACCGACTTGCGGCGTGTCAGCTCCTTGGCCTTGCGGGCTGCCTCGCGCGAAATGGCCGCGCTCTTCACCTTTTCGATGATGAGCTTCAGTGTGCCGGGGTTGCTCTCGGCGAACTCGGCGAGCTGCTCGTTGACAATGGTCTCGACGATGCTCTGCGTCTCGGAGTTGCCGAGCTTGGTCTTGGTCTGCCCCTCGAACTGCGGCTCCGGAACTTTTACCGAAATGACCGCCGTGAGGCCCTCCTTGAAGTCGTCGCCGGTGAGGGTGATCTTGACGTTTTTGAGCAGGTCGTTCTTCTGCGCGTAGGCGTTGAGGGTGCGGGTCAGCGCCTTGCGGAAGCCGGTGACGTGCGTACCACCTTCGTGCGTGTTGATGTTGTTGACGTAGCTGAAGATGTTCTCCTGATAGGAGTCGTTGTACTGCAAAGCGATCTCGACCATCGTCGAATCGCGCTCGCCCGATAAAAAGATCGGCTCCTTGAGCAGGCTCAGACGGTTCGAGTCGATGAAGCGCACAAACTCTTTCAGGCCGCCCTCGTAGTGGAATATCTCCTCGTTGCCCTCGGCGTCCTGCACGATGATGCGCAGGTTGCTGTTCAGGAACGCCAGCTCTCTCATGCGGTCGAGAATAATATCCTTGCGGAACTCGGTGATCTTGAAGATTTCGGGGTCGGGTTTAAAGGTGACCTTCGTGCCGCGCTGATCGGTGGTTCCGATCTCCTCGACCCCGCCTTGCGGAACGCCGCGCCGGTAGGTCTGCCGGAAAATCTTGCCGTCACGATAGACCTCCACCTCGCACCACTCCGACAGGGCGTTGACCACGGAGGCGCCCACGCCGTGCAAGCCGCCGGACACCTTGTAGGCCCCCTTGTCGAACTTGCCGCCGGCGCCAATGACCGTCATGACCAGTTCGAGCGCCGACTTCTTCTTGACCGGATGAATATCGACCGGAATGCCTCGACCGTGGTCGGTGACGGTCACCGAGCCGTCCGGATTCATCGCCACATGAATGTAATCGTTGTAGCCCGCGAGCGTTTCGTCGATGGCGTTGTCAACGATTTCGTAAACCAGATGGTGCAAGCCGCGGCTGTGAATGTCGCCGATGTACATGGCCGGACGTTTCCGGACATGCTCGATACCGTCGAGCACCTGAATATTGGTGGCGCCATATTCGGTTGAAGCGTTCTGCGCGGTCTGGATATCGGTTTCTTGCATGGGATCGTCGTGCGTGATGAATCAGTAAAAACTTTGATCCCAAAGATAAAAAAAATCCGCTGATATGCTATTTCAGCCCTTGTCGCCAACCATGAAGGCGGCCTTGATGTGTTCGATCTCGTACTTGCGGATGGAGCGCTCGTCGATGCTGAGCGCGAGCACGGCGATGACGTCGAAACGGCAGGTGATCCAGGGGTCGTCGAGGCTCGCCAGATAGCCGGCGGCGGCTCGCGCGATCTCCTTCTGCTTGCTTCGGGTGACTGATTCGGCTGGATGACCTTTGCCGAGCGATGCTCTGGTTTTGACCTCTATGAAGCAGAGCGCCTCGCCATCGAAGGCAATGATGTCGATCTCATTGCGATGAAAGCGGTAGTTTCGGGCAACGATGCGGTAGCCTTTTGCGGCCAGATGTCTTGCGGCGATTTTTTCTCCTTCAGCGCCGAGCCATTGAGGGGCATTCATGACGGCAGTTCCTTGTTTTTTACTTTTCTCCCAGTTTCCGAAGTTTGAAGCTTTGGCGGTGGATGGCGCAGCGACCGTGCCGGGCGATTGCCTCGACGTGCCGGGCGGTCGGGTAGCCAAAATGAACCTCGAATCCGTACTCTGGGTACTCTGCGGCGCTGGTGGTCATTAGCTCGTCCCTGTGCGTTTTGGCCAGCACAGAGGCGGCGGCGATGGAGAAGACCTTCGAGTCCCCCTTGACGATGGTCTGGTACGGAATCGGCAGCACGGGCCTGAAGCGGTTGCCGTCCACCAACAGGAACTCTGGCGTCGAGCCGAGCGATTCGACTGCGAGATTCATGGCGAGCATGGTTGCCTGCAGAATGTTGATCCGGTCGATGGTCTCCGCATCGACGACGCCGAGCGCCCAGCTTTCGGCGGACTCGCGGATGGCCAGAGCCAGCTCGTCGCGCAGTTCGGCGGTCAGCTTTTTCGAATCGTCGAGCTTTGCGAAGATGCCTGTCGGCCTGAAGTGGCGCGGAAAAACCACCGCCGCGGCGACCACCGGCCCGGCTAGCGGCCCGCGGCCAGCCTCGTCGATGCCGCAGACCTGCGACAGGCTTTCCCAGAGCGGGTATTCAAAATCAGTTGAAAGCATGGTAAACGTAACGGTTGGGGAGACTCTCTTTCAAGGTGCGAAAATCCGGGAACCAGACAAAAATGTTCGCTGAATGGGCAACGTACCAAGACGTGAAGTGTTATATTTAAAAACAAATCTTTTTTGAAAAGAGCGGTTTGCTGCTGATTTGGGCAAACCAGAAAGAATTTATCAGAGGGCGCTTTCACCCCGGCAGGCCAGGTTTTCTGTAAGCCCGGCAGGCCGCTTTTGGGGCTAGGCAGCCCATAATCGTGAGTCATTGCATGAAGAAGAATGTGAAGAAACAGCTCCTGATGAACAAGATCGGAGATGAAATTCAGGTTGCGCTTGTCGAGGAGGGGCGGCTTGCCGAGCTGATTATCGAGCGGCCGGAGAGCATGAGGAGTATCGGCGATATTTATCTGGGCAGGGTGCACAAGGTGGTTGAGGGACTGAAGGCGGCCTTTGTCGATATTGGCCAGAAGTCCGATGGGTTCCTCCACTTTTCGGATGTCGGTACCACCAGCGAGGATTACCGCGCACTTGTCGAGGATGACGATAATGACGAGAATGGCGGTGACGAGGATGATGATGAAAACGAAGGCGATGATAACGCCGAAGCGCCCGCGCCGCCGCGAGAGGCGGCCCGTCCCGCTGGACAGCAGAAGAGCGAGCAAGGGCAGCAGTCGTCCGGCGACGCCGCCGAAAGGCGTCAGTCCTACACCCAGATGATCGCCCAGAAGCTCAAGCCGAACGATTCAATTCTCGTGCAGGTCATCAAGGAGCCGATCGGTACCAAGGGGTCCCGCCTCACCTCCGACATCACCATTGCCGGGCGCTTCATGGTGCTGCTGCCGTTCGGCGGCGGCCAGATCGCCGTTTCGCGCCGCGTGGTGTCGCGCAAGGAGCGGGGCCGCCTCAAAAAGCTTGTCCGCTCGATGTTGCCCGAAGGGTTCGGCGCGATCATCCGCACGGTGGCCGAGGATCAGGATGAGTCGCTCCTGAAGCAAGATCTCGAAAAGCTTCTGGCCAAGTGGACACAGATCGAGGAGAAGTTGCAGGACGCGCAGCCTCCTCAGCTCATCTTCAAGGAGGACACCATCATTTCGAGCGTGCTGCGTGATTCGCTCACCACCGATGTGACCGAAATCGTGGCCAACTCGAAATCGATTTATACCGAGACGCTCAACTATATCCAGTGGGCCGCGCCCGACATGGTCAAGAATGTCTCGCTCTACGAGGGCAAGCTGCCGCTCTTCGAGGGTTACGGCATCGCCAAGGATGTAGAGTCGATCTTTTCGCGCAAGGTGTGGCTCAAGTCGGGCGGCTACATCATCATCGAACACACCGAGGCGATGGTGGTCGTGGATGTCAACAGCGGGCGCTACGCCGCCAAGCGCGAACAGGAGGAGAACTCGCTCAAGACCAACCTCGAAGCTGCCCGCGAGGTCGTGCGCCAGCTCAGGTTGCGCGACATCGGTGGTATCATCGTGGTGGACTTCATCGACATGATGGATCCGAAAAACTCCAAAAAGGTGTACGACGCCATGAAGGCCGAACTGCGTAACGATCGCGCCAAGTCGAACATTCTGCCGCTTTCAGACTTCGGCATCATGCAGATTACCCGCGAGCGCATCCGCCCGAGCCTCATGCAGCGCATGGGCGACCAGTGCCCCGCCTGCGGCGGCACCGGCGTGGTGCAGGCGCGCTTTACCACCATCAACCAGGTCGAGCGCTGGCTCCGCAAGTTCGCTCTTCAGCAGAAGGTGCCGTTCCAGCAGCTCGATCTGCATATCAGTCCGACTGTGCTCGAACCGATGCGCAACAGCGATATGAAAACCGAGATGAAGTGGTTCCTGCAACATCTGGTTTTCGTCAGGATCAAGTCCGATGAAAGCCTGCGCAGCGACGATTTCCGCTTCTACAACCGGAAGACGGGTGCTGACATCACCGCCGAGTTTAACTGAAAAAGAGAACCACAGCCTAATGGAACAGTATCATCAGATCAAGGAACAGATTATTGCATTTTCTTTACTGAGCGCCGACCAGCTCAAGGCCGATGCCCAGGTCAAGTCGGTGTTTGCCGAATTCAAGACCCTGCTCAATGAGGGCAAAATTCGTGCAGCCGAACCTTCGGGCGACGGCTGGACGGTTAACCAGTGGGTCAAACAGGGGATTCTCGTTGGCATGAAGCTCGGCGTGCTGATCGAAAGCCACGTTGATCTCGCTGGTCTTGGCAGTGCCTCGTTCATCGATAAAGACACCTACCCGCTTCGTGAGTTTACCGCGGCAGATGGCGTCCGGATTGTGCCTGGCGGCTCGTCGGTGCGCGACGGCGCGTACCTCGCTCCATCGGTGGTGATGATGCCGCCGGCCTACGTTAACGTCGGTGGTTACGTCGATGAAGGCTCGATGATCGACTCGCACGCGCTGGTGGGCAGTTGCGCCCAGATCGGCAAGAAGGTTCACCTCTCTGCTGCTGTGCAGATCGGCGGAGTGCTCGAACCGGTTGGCGCGATGCCAGTCATTATCGAGGACGAGGTGATGGTCGGCGGTAACTGCGGCATCTACGAAGGCACCATTGTCAAAAAGCGCGCCGTCATCGGCACCGGCGTTATCCTTAACGGCTCCACGCCGGTCTACGATCTGGTCAACGGAACGGTGCTGCGCAAGAGCGCCGCCGGCCCGCTCGTCATTCCCGAAGGTGCGGTGGTGGTGGCCGGTTCCCGCCAGGTCAAGGGCGAGTTCGCCGCCGAACACGGCCTGTCGATCTACACGCCGCTGATCGTCAAGTACCGCGACGAGCGCACCGACAGCGCCACGGCTCTCGAAAGCGCGCTCAGATGAGCTGGTTCACAACTCAGCGGCACTCTGGTCTTTGCCGTGATTTTGGCCGCAGGTGGCGGCGCGTTGCGACGATCTCATCCGCCATTGCGCTGATCTGCGCGCAGCCACTGTTTGCTGTTCCGGCTGCCAAGCCGAACGAAGATTTCTTTTCCATCGCCAAAAGCATTGAGCTTCTCGGGGATGTGTACAAGAATGTGGCGCAAAACTATGTTGATCCCGTCAATGTGAGTGAGTTCATGTATTCGGGGATTGACGGGATGCTTGGCCAGCTTGATCCGTACACAGCATTTCTCGATGAGGAGCAGTCTGGCGAGCTCGACGAGATCACTAGCGGCCAGTATGCCGGCATCGGCGTTACTCTTGGTATTTTTTCCGGCGATCTGTTCATCATCTCGGTCATCGACGGCCAGCCCGCCGCGAAAGCGGGGTTAAAGGTCGGCGACCAGATCATCGCCATCGATGGTGTCAAGGTGAGCAAGAAGTCTATCGATGAAGTCCGGAGCACGATTAAAGGATCTCCCGGAACGAACATCAGGCTTTCGATCAAAAGAGACGGCCAGGGGCCGTTGACGGTCATTTCGCTCACGAGAGGAGAGGTCAGGATTAGTTCCGTGCCTTTTTTCGGCCTGTTCGGTTCGTCGGGTTATGTGCAGATGAACAGTTTCAGTGAACATTCAAGGGAAGAGTTGAGCGCGGCGATCCGGAAGATTCGGCAAGAGGCCGCGAAAAACCGGGTCGTGCTGAACGGCATCGTTCTCGATCTTCGGGGCAATCCGGGCGGGTTGCTTACCTCGGCGGTCGAGGTAGCCGGTCTTTTTGTCGAAAAAAACAGCCGGATCGTTTCCACCAGAGGTCGGGCTGCCGACAGCGAGCAGGTCTATGTCACCAAAACCGAGCCCCAGGAGCCAACGCTTCCTCTGGTGGTGATGATCGACGGCGACAGCGCCTCGGCTTCGGAGATCGTGTCGGGAGCCATACAGGAGCTTGATCGCGGTGTTATTCTCGGCGAAAACTCTTTTGGCAAGGGGCTGGTGCAGTCGATTATCAACCTGCCTTATGACCACATTCTCAAGATGACGACGGCCAAATATTATACGCCTTCGGGCCGTCTCATTCAGAAGCCGATTGCCCGCGATGAGTCTCGCCGCAAGGTGGTGCTCTCCAACGGCGATGCGGACTCCACGAAGGTCTTCTATACCCGCAACCGGCGAAAGGTTTACGGTGGCGGCGGCATCCGTCCGGATGTTGTGGCAAAGGCCGACTCCCTTTCCGAATACCAGCACAAGATCGAGAACTCAGGGCTGCTCTTCAGATACGCCTCACGCTTTCACCGGAAGCATCCGGAATTTCGGTTGCAGCAACTGTCGTCGGAACCGCTGTACGATGATTTCAACCGCTTTCTCGAAAAAGAGCACTTCAGCTTCCGGTCGGGCGCGCAAAAAACGCTTGACAGCCTGAAAACGCTTGTTCAGAAAGAGGCTGGGGCGGACAAGGCGCTCGCCGGTCAGCTTGACGCTCTCGACAAGGCGCTCGCAGCATCGACCCGGCGGAATATCTCGCGGGATTCACTTCACATCACCGCTGCCTTGCAGCGTGAAATCATGCGTCATTACGACGAGCGGGCCGCCTTGAAGAGAGCGATAGAGGATGACCCTGTGGCGGCGAAAGCCTTCGCGCTGCTCGGCGACCAGAAGCGCTATCGGTCGCTGCTCAAGCCGTAGGCGCGAACCCCAAGCGCAAGCGTGATGCCCAGGCCGCAAGCGCGATGCTCAAGCCCTGAGCCGCTCTTCGGCACGCTTGCGCTGCTTGTGGATGCCGATGACGATCATCAGGTTGCTGACAGTCAGCAGGCTTTCCGCGAATCCGTGCAGAAAATCGTCGTGCGAAAGCGACGGGTAGCCGAGCACATGTATGGCGATGTACATACAGACCACCGTCACCGAAATGAAGACCAGCACGAACCAGAATCCCGCCACGGTCAGCCCCGAGAACACCTCGGGGTCTTTTTTTCGCACCTTCAAAAGCAGCACCAGAAAGGTCAGATAGACCATGCTCGACACCTGCAAAACGGCGTCGAACCAGGAGCTGCCCATCATGAACGAGTAGGGGGTCGAACCGCCAGCCACCAGTATCACGCCGCCGAAGAGCGAGCCCATCCACGCTTTTGCCGGTTTCGACTCCCGCTTTTCATCCCCCTTCAGAATCTTCAGCGTCGCGTAGAGCAGTGCGATGCTGCCCACCAGGTTGATCGCTTCGGATATTTCAAGAAACCGCATGATGGCGTCACCCGAAAGGTGGTAGAGGAGCACGAACCAGCTGCCGATCCAGTGCGGCAGCATGAAGAGCGCGAAGCGCCGCACGTCTTTCCGCCCGATGAACTGCCCGTAGCGGTAGAGCATGACGAGTGCCACGCCCCATTCAAGCGACGAAGAGAGATGGATTAGCCAGTTTAGCGGAGAGAGCAGCATTACGAACCCTTCGCGAGGTGGTAGATGTTCTTGGCCATGATCTTCATCTGCACGCTCCACGGCGCGGGGACCATCTTTTTGTAGAGGTACGAGTCGAAGGTGATGCCCTGCACATCCTTGTCTCGGCAGATCGCCACGAAGCTCTCGCGCAGGCGGTCGCTCTTGTAGTAAACCGACTGGAGCACCTGCAGGCCGAAGAAGATTGGTGAGTAGAGCTTGCGGAATTTCTTTTCGTAGCTCGAAAGCGGCGTGTTGTTGCGGATACGCTCGATCATCGCCTCCGCGCCGAGCTTGCCGGAGCGCATGGCGAAGAAGATACCTTCGCCGTTGGCCGGAGTCACCAGCCCCGCCGCGTCGCCGACGAGGATGGCGCGCTCCTGCGTGAAGGAGCGGCGCGGCTTCATCGGAATCTTGGCAGCCTCGTTGAGGTACGGCTTTTCGGCGATGCCGATCTTCTCGACGAAGCGGTGCTGCAACTGCTTGATGTCATTGCGGTGCTCCTCGGTTCCCGTTCCGATAGCGATGTGGTCGGTCTTCGGGAAGATCCAGCCGTAGAAATCGGGCGAAACCTCACCGTCGAACCAGATCTCCACCAGCTCCTCATAGGGCTTCAGCTCGTCGCAGTAGTGGAAGCGCTGCTGCATGGCGATCACCTTGAGGTCGTTCGGTGGAAAGCCCAGCTCGTCGGCGGTCTTCGAGTTTGCGCCATCTGCGCCGATGACGTACGAAGCTTCGACCGGCGGCAGAGCCTCGCCCTCTTTGTTGAAAAGTTGGAGCGTGAAGCGATCAACCGAGCGTTCGATCTTTTTGACCAGCGCTTCGACCACCTCCGCACCCGCCTTCTGCGCCTTTTCGCGAAGGTAGCGGTCGAACCGCTCGCGGCGCACCATGCCGACGTAGCCGTTCGGCATGTGCATGAAGATGGTTTCGCCTTTCGGCGAGCGCACGCTCATGCGGGTCAGCTTCTTCTCGACCAGCTCGTCGGGAATATCGAACTCTTCGATCAAGCCAAGTGGAATCGCGCCGCCGCACGGCTTGACGTTGGCAAGGTTGCGTTCGATGAGGATGGTCGAGTGGCCAGCCCTGGCCAGAATCTCCGCAGCCGCCGCGCCCGACGGACCTCCTCCTATGATTGCGACATCATACAGCATTTTTTTTACCTGTAATCCAGTAAAAAATTTTTAACAATTGCCCTGGACTTTAGTCCGGGGTTCATGGATAACGCAATTTATTTATGGGTGTTAGCCCAATCTCTTCATGCCGCGTTACATTAGTTTGGTCGCAAGGAACTCAGCGGCTTTCGACATATTGATCCGCTCCTGCGCCGCCGTGTCGCGGTAGCGCACGGTAATGGTGCCGTTCTCCAGTGTGTCGTGATCGACCGTGAAGCAGAACGGCGTGCCGATCTCGTCCTGACGGCGGTAGCGCTTGCCGATCGAGGCTGCGTCGTCGTACTGCACCATGAAGCTCTCCGACAGGTCTCGGCAAAGCTGCGCGGCCTTTTCGCCCATTTCGCCCTTCTTCATCAGCGGCAGCACGGCGGCCTTCACCGGCGCAACCTTCGGCGCGAGCTTCAGCATCACGCGCGGCTCGCCGTCCACCACATCCTCCTGATAGGCGTCCGACAGCAGCGCCAGGAAGGTGCGGTCGCAGCCCGACGAGGTCTCGACGACGTAGGGAATGTAGCGCTCGTTGGTGGTCTGGTCGATGTACTCCATGCTCTTGCCGGAGTACTTCTGATGCTGGCTCAGGTCGAAATCGGTGCGCGAGTGGATGCCTTCGATCTCCTCAATGCCGAACGGGAACTCGAACTTGATGTCGTAGGCCAGGTCGGCGTAGTGGGCCAGCTTGTCGTGCTTGTACCAGTGCAGTTTCTCCTTCGACATGCCGAGCGTTTCGGAGTACCAGCGGAAGCGCTCCTCGCGCCACGCCTCGAACGCTTCGAGCTGCGTGCCGGGCTTGACGAAATACTGCATCTCCATCTGCTCGAACTCCACCATGCGGAAGATGAAGTTGCCCTTGACGATCTCGTTACGGAACGCCTTGCCGATCTGCGCGATGCCGAACGGCACCTTCATGCGCGATGCTTCACGGACGTTGTGGAAGTTTACAAAGATGCCCTGCGCGGTTTCGGGCCGCAGATAGACCACGCCCGCTGAATCGGCCACCGCGCCCATGTTGCACTGGAACATCAGGTTGAATTGACGCACCTCCGTCCAGTCCGCCGAACCGGTGTCGGGAGCCTTGATACCCGCCTCAATAATAATATTATACAATGTGCGGTTCGGATCTTCGGTGCCCCCGGCGGCCTCATAGGCAACCTTGATGGCGGCGGCCTCTGCCTCCTTGCCGTCGCGATGGAGCTTCTCGATATGGTTTTCGATCAGGTGGTCGGCGCGGTAGCGGCGCTTGGTGGTTTTGTCGTCGATCATCGGATCGTTGAAGCTTGCCACATGGCCCGAAGCCTCCCACACGGTCGGATTCATCATGATCGACGCATCGATCCCCACGATGTTCTGATGGCGGCGCGTCATAGCGTTCCACCACAAATCCTTAATATTCTTCTTCATTTCGCTGCCGAGCGGGCCGTAATCGAAGCACGACGACAGGCCGCCATAAATCTCCGACGACGGAAAAATAAAGCCCCGCCGCTTGGCCAGCGAAACCAGCTTGTTCATCACTTTATCGGGCGACAGATTCTGCGTCTGCACCCGCGACTGATCGGAATTGCTCATCGTTTGATCTGAGAAGTTGAAAAATTCAGCGTTTCCCACCCGTCGGGCGGAGCGTGAACCGTAAATATAACAAATGAAGGGGATTTAACGTGCCGGGGGTTTTGGGGGGATTTGTGACCTTGATTTGGTTAGACCCGATCAGGTAATAGAGTCAGATCAGTTGCGCTTGTCGTCATCTAAGGATGAACCGTGCCTGTTCACGACGCAACATTTCATAAGGGGTCATGCACTGTAGCTGGAGCCCGCGGCAGGCATCGGGGATCTTGATTTTGCGTTGAGAATTGGAAGAAACCTCATGCGTAACGAGTACGTATCCGCCTGAAAGAGCATGGGCGACAAGATAGAAATCGGCAGCATTCAGAAAAGTGTTGATAGCTGTAGGTTCATACTTCTGACTGGTCGCCCAGGTGCTGACCTGACCGAATTTTTCTACGGTACCGCTATCGGTATTGAGAAACAAGTCGCTTGCATGATTATGCATCCAGTCGGTCAGTTCGTCAGCGCCAGTGGCGATTTCTTCGGCTACCTTATCGATGCTGAATACCTTTCCTGAAGCATTGCTTTCGATCAACCATTCCCAGAAAGCAGGACAGAAATCAAGACCATAATGCAGGTTTTTTGCCTGGATGAAGACATTGGCATCGAGTAGATAGGTCATGGCATCACTCCCAGTTCATGCGCAGCTTTGTAAAAGGTTGCCGACTTTTGTACGCCCAAAAGACGGAAAGCATCCCTGAACAGGGTGTGCCCTTCCAGCGTACTGGAGAGTATCGCTCGTGCAAAGCGCTTCCCGGTGCGTGCTCCAAGGGTTCGGTAAAAATCGCCACCGGTGCTTTTGCGTCCTTCAGGCGAAAGAATGTGATCAAGCTCCTTTTGGTAGCATTGGTTCATTGTCGCTCTGTCGATTAATTCCGCTTCGAAAAGACGTCGTAAAACCACAAGTGTACTAACCTTGAAAAACCGGGCCAGCCGTTGAATTTCCTTGTCAACAGTAATGCCGGGATTATGAAGATTATGAACGTCATGCAGTTTCTCGTGTGGAACCAGCAATTCGGCAGCGACACGGTTGCACCACCGCTCGATCTGCTGTTCGGGAAGCAGGCCTGCTTCCGGATTGGACAGGCCGCTTTCGGCAAGCCAGATGTGCGCCAGTTCGTGCGCAAGCGTGAACATTTGTGCCGCTTTGCTGTCTGCGGCATTCAGAAAAATCAGTGGTGCCACGTTATCGGTCAGCGCAAAACCGCGGAACTCTTGCGTATCCAGTTTCCTGTGATTGTTGCTTTCGACAATGGAACTGGCCATGACAAGCACGCCGGCCTCTTCCGCTTTTGCGATAAGCTGACGCAGTGCCTCGGTCCATGTCGGAAGGGCTTGACGTTCATCAACAGAGAGCGATAGCTCCTGACGCATGCGTGCTGCAACAGCATCGGGATTGTCCGATAGTGTTGCGCTGCCGACAAACCGTAATGGCTGTAATCCCTGCATTAGGGCATACTCGCGAAACCACTCCTGTCGTTGCTGGCACAGATAAATCGTGTCGAGCAATGCCGTGCTTGGTTCGCGTAAATGGTTATCACGATGAGTGCGAAAATCCGGAACAGGCAAGGTCACCTCTGGTGGTTCAGGTAGGAAAAAATACCCAAACGGTGTATGCGTGAGCTTTGCGAAATCTTCCAACTGTTTCAAAGTTGGCGAAGCTTCGCCTTTCAACCACAGCGGCCATTTCCTGAACCGTTTTTTCAGCTCGGTATCACTGAGCCAAGCCCTGCTGGCTGCCCACTGCAATACCGGAATGGAAGCAGGAACTGTGCTCATTGTTACTATCTCCTCGACTTGTCCCAGATGTATGTCTGGCTGAAAGATGCCTTATTAGCCTTATTATTCATATATATTACTGAATATTGTGATCATAACACCACTTTTGTCTGATTTATAACCCGTCCCTGTTTTTATATCGCTAAGTAGTTATATAATTGAGATTTTTGGCGTCTGGATGCGCTTGTCCATCTGCATCGCGGATGGCGATTGAATCTGTAACCTGTTGATTTTCATAAAGATGAGTCTTTTGAACGACTTGCTGGAGAAGACTCTTTCCGAGATTTGGGAGATTATGCCATGGAATCTGGTTGACCAAATGGCGGAGAATTCGGAACTGATTGTTATCTCGATGTTCGAGGTCAGAAGGTGTTCGAAAAACGAGTTTTGCGAAAATGAGCAGCGCTGAAATTCTCGATCATTGCCGGGGAATTGGGCATGAGTGGGGGCGGTTGCTACATTGTCCTGAAGCTAAGGGTTTCGTGCGGAACTCCGTGCTTGCTATTCAGGATGGCTGAACCCGAAAAACCCAGCTGTTTTAAATACTATAAGGAGTTGCTGATTTGGGTTTGATTTCGATTCCGAGACTGATGATTTCGGCTTCGTGGAAGAGCGCCGGGAAGACCACGGTAAGTTTGGGGCTGCTGCGGCTGCTTGCTGAAAATGGAGTGCCGGTGGTGAGCTTCAAGAAGGGGCCGGACTATATCGATCCGATGTGGCACCGCGTCGCAAGCAGCGGGGAGTGCTACAATCTCGATACTTGGATGATGGGCGAGGCGGCCTGCCGCGACACGTTCATCCGGAACTGCGCCCGGAGGCCGGGAAGCATCGCTCTGATCGAGGGCAACCACGGGCTGCATGACGGCATGGACATGGCCGGGGCGGACAGCAGCGCCGGGCTGGCCGCGCTGCTCGACGCACCAGTGTTGCTCGTCATCGACAGCCGCCGGATGAATCGCGGCGTGGCCGCGCAGGTGCTCGGCCTTCAGGCGATGCCGCCGAAGGTTCGGATCGCAGGCGTCATTCTGAACCATGTGACCAGCTCCCGGCAGGAGTCCAAGCAGCGAGCGGCTATCGAGACCTTCTGCAACGTTCCGGTGCTCGGCGCGATTCCTGCGGACTCGTCGCTGTTGCTGCCCGAGCGGCACCTCGGCCTCGTCACGGTCGGAGAGGCGTCGGACGCCGAAGCCTTCATCCGCGTTGCCGCGCAGCAGGTTGAGCGCCATTGTGATTTTGCTGCTATTCGCAAACTTTTTGAAGAGGCTTCGCCGCTGTCGCATTCGGAGCCGCGCGAAGTTTTTTCTCCAAAAAAAGAGGCGACAGTGAAAATCGGGGTGTTCCGCGATGCCGCGTTTTGCTTCTACTACCCCGACAATCTCGACGCCCTGCGTGATGCCGGGGCGGAGCTGGTGTTTATCGACACCTTTAAAACCACCGCTCTTCCGGAGATCGACGGCCTCTATCTCGGCGGCGGCTTTCCGGAGTCATTTTTCGCAGAACTGAGCGCCAATACCAGTCTTCTGCGCGACATGCGCGGGCGGATCGAGGCGGGAATACCCGCGTGGGCCGAGTGTGGCGGACTGATCTACCTGTGTCGCAGCGCGACGTGGGAGGGCAGGCAATGGCCTCTCGCGAGCGTGCTGCCGATTGATATCGCCTATCAGCGAAAGCCCGCTGGGTGCGGCTATCTGGAACTCGAAAGCCGCGCCGGTTCCGGATGGTTTCCTGTAGGCGAGCGTGTCAGGGCGCATGAGTTTCACTACTCAAAACCGGTAGCTGGTAATGTTGACCTCGCCTGCCAGTTCGATGTGGCGAGAGGCTTCGGGCTGACCGGGCGAGAGGACGGCTTGCTTTACCGGAACTTGTTCGCTTCGTACGCTCATTTCCATGCGGCGGCAAACCCCGGATGGGCGGAGCGATTTGTCGGACTTGCCTTGAAATTCAAGGAGCAGGGACGGCTAGAGAGAGACTGAAATTACCCTTTTGCCGGAGGGCAAATTTTACCGGAAAGCTTGATTCATTCATGATATTTTGCTAACTACATTCTTCAGTGGTTTAAAGGGCGCCGTAGTCCACCACCTGAAATTTCCTTCCGTTTTTCAAATATCACTCCTTGTAAATTCCGGGCTTTCTGATTGAGTGCCGTCACCGGATTCGCTGCTCTCTGTCAGACTGTTTATGGCCGGACAGGCCGAACAAAGAAAAAGTCCTGATCTGTTGAAAAATTGAAATGATTGTGTTAACTACATAACCGTATATCGATATCGGTTGTAGGCTGGCGGGGCGCGATACATGACCGTTGTCTACACTCATTTTCAACATCATATCTCACTTTAAAGGAGAATCATTATGGCAATTGAAGTCAATGGCATGAGCGTCGAGACGGACGAGAACGGCTACCTGGTGAATCTGGATGACTGGACGGAGGAGGTCGCGGTAAAGATTGCCGAAGATGAAGGTATCGCGATGGAAGCGGGTCACTGGGATCTGGTGAAGTTCCTTCGCAACTACTACAAGGAGTACCAGATAGCACCTGCCGTGAAGGTGTTGACCAAGGCGGTGGCCAGCGAAAAAGGCATGGACAAGAAAGAGGCGTCGGAGTTCCTGTACGCGCTGTTCCCGAAAGGCCCGGCATTGCAGGCCTGCAAGATAGCCGGTCTTCCCAAACCGACCGGCTGCGTCTGAGACGCGCCGGGAGAGGCAACCCCACAACGAAATGGCCGGCGATCTAGGAGTGGACGTCGGCCCACAAAGTATCTGAGAACCAAAGGAGGCAACATGAGTGCTAACGACAGCGCTGTGAACGAGTCGTGTCATTGCGGCGGATGCGGATCATCGGGCAACGGCAAGTTCCTGAACGAAACGCCGATGCTCGACCAGCTTGAAAGCGGTCCGTGGCCCAGCTTCATTTCGGGCTTCAAGGCGCTTGCGGAGCGGACAGAGAAACCGATGCTGCGGGGCGTGCTGGACCAGCTCGAATATTCCTACAAGACCAAGATGGGCTACTGGAAAGGCGGTCTGGTCACGGTAGACGGCTACGGCGCCGGTATCATCACGCGCTACTCGATGATCAAGGACAAATTTCCCGAAGCCGCCGAATTCCACACGATGCGCATCCAGCCGGCCCCGGGCCTACACTACAACACCACGATGCTGCGCGAACTGTGCGACATCTGGGAGAAATACGGCAGCGGCATCATCACCTTGCACGGCCAGACCGGCGACATCATGCTGCAGGGCATCGAGCAGGACAAAGTCCAGGCGTGCTTCGACGAGCTCAACCAGAAAGGGTGGGACCTCGGCGGCGCCGGCGCCGGCATGCGAACCGGCGTTTCGTGCATCGGGCCAGGCCGCTGCGACAACGCCTGCTACGACAACCTCAAGCTGCACCTCGAAGCGCTCAAGCACTTCTCCCCGCAGGTGCACCGTCCCGAATGGAACTACAAGCTGAAATTCAAATTCTCCGGTTGCCCGAACGACTGCACCAACGCGATCATGCGCTCCGACCTAGCGGTCATCGGCACCTGGCGTGACTCGATCCAGATCGACCACGACGAAGTCAAGGCATGGATCGCCGAGAAGGGGGTGGATGCGCTGGTCAACAACGTCATCAACCGCTGCCCGACCAAAGCGATCCGTCTGCAAGACGGCGACATCGACATCTCGACGCGCGACTGCGTTCGCTGCATGCACTGCATCAACGCCATGTCCAAAGCGCTCTCGCCGGGCAAGGACAAGGGCATCGCGCTGCTCATCGGCGGCAAGAACACGCTGAAAGTGGGCGTCAACATGGGCTCGCTCATCGTGCCGTTCATGAAGATGGAAACCGACGAAGACCGCGAAGCCTTCATCGAACTGATCGAAGAGATCATCGACTGGTGGGACGACGCCGGCCTCGACCACGAGCGCATCGGCGAAACCATCGAGCGCGTGGGCCTGAAACAGTTCCTCGACGGCGTCGGCATCGAGTACGACATCAACCAGATCTCGCGCCCGAGAGACAACCCGTATTTCAAAGCCAAGTACTGAGAGCCGTCTCTCTGGAGATCACCAGAGAGGGCGACAAAACAACAGCACAAACTCAGCCGCACCGGCTCCCGCAACCGGAGAGCCGGTGCGCATCAACCTACAGGAACGAGCATGAGCAGTCAGGAAAGAACCTGGAAGACCATAGAATCGGGCCCGCACACCTACGAAGAGGCGCTGCATCCGGTGGTCAGGAAAAACTACGGCAAGTGGAAATACCATGAAATCCCGAAACCGGGGGTCTTGAAGCACGTCGCCGAAAGCGGCGACACCATCTGGACGGTCCGCGCCGGCACGCCGCGTCAGGACACGGTCGATATGGTGTGCGCCAGCTGTGCGACGTCGCCGACAAATACAGCGACGGCTTTCTGCGCTTCACGGTGCGCAACAACGTCGAATTTCTGACGCCGAACGCCGAAAACGTCGAACCGATGATTGCCGAACTCGAATCGCTCGGCTTCCCGGTCGGCGGCACCGGCATGTGCGTCTCAGCCGTTTCGCACACCCAGGGCTGGCTGCACTGCGACATTCCGGCCACCGACGCCTCGGGCGTGGTCAAGTCGATGATGGACACGGTGTACAACGAATTCAAGGACATGCAGATGCCCAATAAAGTGCGCCTGTCCACCTCGTGCTGCTCGATCAACTGCGGCGGCCAGGCCGACATCGCCGTCGTTGTCAAGCACACCCGTCCCCCGCGCATCAACCACGACCACCTCGTCAAGACCTGCGAGCTTCCCAAAGCGGTCGCCCGCTGCCCGGTCGCGGCGATCCGCCCGACGGTCGTCAATGGCAAGAAAACGCTCATGGTTGACGAAGCCAAGTGCATCTGCTGCGGCGCCTGCTTCGGCGCCTGCCCGGCCATGGAGATCAACCACCCCGAGCACTCCAAGTTTGCCGTCTGGGTCGGCGGCAAAAACAGCAACGCCCGCTCGAAGCCCTCGACCATGAGCCTTGTGGCGCACAACCTGCCGAACAACCCGCCGCGCTGGCCGGAAGTGACCGACGTCGTCGGCCGCATCCTGACCGCCTACAAAGCCGGAGGCCGCCCATGGGAGCGCATCGGTGAATGGATCAACCGGATCGGCTGGAAACGGTTCTTCGAAGAGACCGGCCTCGAGTTCGACGACAACATGATCGACAGCTACCGTCACGCCCGAACCACCTTCAACCAGTCGGCGCACATCCGTTTTTAAGCTGAAAAGCAAAGGAGCAACCTCATGAATGCAGAATCAAACCCGATTCTCGATTTTGCGACAGAGTACGTCTACCCTGCCTTCAGCGAACTGACAGGGACCGACAAGATCGTCGCCTTTGGGGATCACAGCCACAAATGCCCGATCTACGTACCGCAGACCCCGCCCTGCACCGCCGAGTGCCCGGCAGGCGAAGACATCCGGGCCATCAACCGTTTTCTGAACGGCACCGACCCGTCGGACGACCCGCTGAAATCGGCCTGGGAAACGGCCACCGACACCAACCCCTTCCCGGCGGTAATGGGGCGCATCTGCCCGCACCCGTGCCAGAGCAAATGCAACCGCGGCGTGCACGACGAAAGCGTGGCCATCAACGCCGTCGAGCAGGTGCTCGGCAACTACGGCATCGAGCACAACCTCAAACTCAAAGGCCCCGGTGCCGACACCGGCAAGCGGGTCGCCATCATCGGCGGCGGCCCGGCGGGACTCTCCGCCGCCTACCAGCTGCGCCGCAAAGGCCACGCCGTCACCATCTACGACGCCAACGAAAAGCTCGGCGGCATGGTGCTCTATGGCATCATGGGCTACCGCGTAGATCGCAAAGTGCTCGAAGCCGAAATCGGGCGCATCATCGAACTCGGCGTCGAGACGAAGATGGGCGTCACCATCGGCAAGGACATCACCCTCGAACAGCTCGAAGCGGAGTACGACGCGGTCTTCATCGCCGTCGGCGCACAGAAGGGAAGAGCTCTTCCCGTGCCCGGCTTTGAAGGCACGCCCGGCGCCACCAACGCCATCGACTTCCTGAAAAGCTACGAAGTGCTGGGCGATGACATTCCGGTCGGCAAGCACGTGGTGGTGATCGGCGACGGTAACGTAGCGATGGACGTCGCGCGTCTGGCGCTGCGTCTCGGCTCGCAAGCCACCATCATCTCCGGCGTGCCGCGCGAAGAGATGGCCTGCTTCGAGAACGAATTCGACGACGCCAAAAACGAAGGCACAACGATGCACTTTCTCACCGGCACGGTAGAAGTGCTCGGCGGAGCGAGTGGCGTCACCGGCCTGCGTTGCACAAAGATGGTCAAAAAGGAGAAAGGCGAGGAAGGCTGGAACTCCCCGATTCCGTTCCTGCGCTACAAAAGCAATGGCGAAAGCTTCGAGATCGAAGCGGACATGGTGGTGGCGGCCATCGGCCAGGCGACCGACCTGTCGGGCCTCGGCAGTGCGGCCAGCGGCCCGTGGCTCAAGGTTGACCGCAACTTCCGGATTCCGGGCCGCGAAAAGCTCTTCGGCGGCGGCGACGCCCTGAAGGTCGATCTCATCACCACGGCGGTGGGTCACGGCCGCAAAGCCGCCTACGCCATCGACGCCTTCCTGAAAGGCGAACCGATGCCGGAGGAGCCGTATCGCGAGATCACCAAGCCGCACAAGCAGGACCTGCTCTACTTCCTGCACACCCCGCAGGCAAAACGCACCAGCATCAAGCCGGAGGTGGTGGTGGGCAACCACGACGAACTGCTCGAAGCGCTGACGCCCGAACAGGCCATCACCGAATCGAAGCGGTGTATGAGCTGCGGGTTCTGCTTCGACTGCAAGCAGTGCGTCTCGTTCTGCCCGCAGGAGGCGATCACCCGCTTCCGCGACAACCCGGCAGGCGAAAAAGTCTATACCGACTACACAAAATGCGTCGGCTGCCACCTCTGCTCCCTGGTCTGCCCCTGCGGCTACATCCAGATGGGCATGGGCGACGGACTGTAAATTGGGCGGCATCGTAACCTGAAAGACCGAAACACTATGATGGACGATATGATCCAGATGGTCGAGAAGGCCATCGAAACATCCTTGCATTGGCAGGAGACCGGCTGGCCAGTTACTTTTGGCAATCGCCAGGTCGAGGTCAGCAACCTGAAAGCTGCCGAGGCCTTGCCCCGGAATGCCGTGTACCGCGATGAGGCGATCAACTACTGGCGTCAGGTCCGTCTGACGGGCGAGGATACCGCCGCAGCCGGCAAGAAGGCGCTCGAAGCGCTGAAAAATGGCGACATCTGTGCTGCTTATGACGCCCTCTATCTTTGCCAGTATCTCGAAATACCGTTCGAGGCGGATGCCAAAACCTGGCGTCCGGTTTACGAGGCCTTCATGGCCAAATGCGCCTGATCCCGCTTTCAGGGAAGCACTTCAAGTCTGCCGGTCTTTTGCAGGCTGGCGTACTGCTTTTGAATGTAACAACCTCTTATTCTGCAATCTTATGACGAGAGCGTGGGAACAGATAGTTAAAGAGAACCGGAACGTCCTGCTTGAACGCTGGACCTCATCGGTTGTGGCAATGTTGCCCGGCGGAATGAGCCACGGCTCACTGGTCGCTACGGCGATTGCCGAGGAGCTGGGTGTTCTGCTTGATGCTGTGGCGGATCGCTCCATGCAGGCCGCCGAGCCGATCATGCGCATCACCCGGATTCTTGCCGTTCAGGATATTCCACCTTCAAAATCCCTGTCGATTTTGTTTATGCTCAAGGGTATGATCGAAGCGCTTCCGGTCGAATGCGACCATCCGTGCCGCGACCGCCTCGAAGAGCTGACCCTGCAAGCTTTTGATAGCTACATGAAGCACCGGGAGACTATCTACCAGATCAAGTATGACGAGGCCCGCCGGAAAATGCACATGGCGCTCAGGAGGGCTGAAGCATGAAAAAAGTGCTGAAACCGTTGATCGCAGTGATCGTGCTGGCCCTGATTCCCTGGGCTGGCATCACCTACGGCAAGCTCGACTATCTTTTCGCCATCGTCATCCCTTATGCCTCCGCAGCCATTCTCGTGCTCGGTATGCTTTTCCGGCTGGTTGACTGGATCCGGAGGCCGGTACCCTTCAACATTCCGACCACCTGCGGCCAGGAGCAGTCGCTCGACTGGATCAAGACCAATCCGCTGGAGTGCCCGTCAAATCCCTTCATGGCCGCGATGCGGGTGCTCTCCGAAGTCTTCCTGTTCCGCTCGCTGTTCCGAAACACCAGGGCTGAGCTGTATGGCGGCCCGAAGCTCGTCTATGGTTCGTACAAATGGCTTTGGCTTGGCGGTCTCGCGTTTCACTGGTCGATGCTCATCATTGTTATTCGCCATGCGCGCTTTTTCCTTGAGACACTGCCCTTGCCAATCGAATTGCTTGAAAATGCGGATCGCTTTCTCGATGTGACCGTGCCGGCATTTTACATCACTGACGCCATAGCGCTTGCTGCTATCACTTTCCTAGTGCTGCGCCGCCTGTCGGACGAAAAGATGCGGATTCTGTCTCTTTCGACAGACTATTTTCCGCTGTTCCTGTTCGGCGCCATCGTTGTTATCGGCATCAGCATGCGCTACGTGACCAAAATCGACATCATGCCGGTCAAAGCGTTGGCCATGACACTGGCTCACTTCGGTTTCGACGCGCCCGAACCGATAGGTGTCCTGTTCTATATCCACCTGTTCCTGGTTTGCGTGCTGCTCGCCTACATTCCGTTCAGCAAGCTGGTGCATATGGGCGGAATTTTCCTCAGCCCAACGCGCAACCTGCCGAACAACAGCCGCGCCAAACGGCACAAGAATCCGTGGAATCCCGATATCAAGTTCAGGACTTATGCCGAATACGAAGACGAGTTCCGCGAAAAAATGAAAAAGGCGGGTCTTCCGGTCGAAAAGCAATAATCAATTATGTCCAACAAATACGCCCTCAAACCAGACGAACTCAAAAAAGAGTTCGAACAAAAGAAGCCACGGCTCCTCAAGGGGGAGTTCGCCGGCAAGGATTGGTGGGATTTGCCGGTGGAGTTCCGTGACGGCAACTGGTGTTTTCCTGCCAAGCCGGAAGTGCTCGACGAGCTGCACTTCGCCAACCCGAGGAAATGGGCTGCCACCGACAAGGACTGGCAGTTACCCGCAGGATGGGAAAAGACGATCCGCGACGGCATGAAGGATCGCCTGAAGCGGTTCCGTTCGTTCAAGGTGTTCATGGACAGCTGCGTGCGCTGCGGCGCCTGCGCCGACAAGTGCCACTTTTTCCTCGGTACTGGCGATCCGAAGAACATGCCGGTGCTTCGCGCCGAGCTTGTCCGTTCAGTTTATCGCAACGATTTCACGGGTCTGGCAAAAATCCTGAAGGACTTTTCCGGATCGAGAACGCTCACGCAGGATGTGATCAAAGAGTGGCACATGTACTTCCATCAGTGTACCGAGTGCCGCCGCTGTTCGGTTTTCTGTCCGATGGGCATCGATACCGCCGAGATTACCATGATGGTGCGCGAGCTGCTCAACCTCATCGGCGTGAACAACAACTGGATTCTCGCGCCGGTGGCCAACTGCAACCGCACGGGCAATCACCTTGGCATCGAGCCGCACACCTTCAAGCAGAACATCATGTCGATGGTGGATGACATCGAAGATCTCACCGGGGTGCGGGTCAATCCTACCTTCAACCGCAAGGGCGCGGAGATTCTCTTCATTACGCCGTCGGGCGACGTTTTCGGTGATCCCGGTGTCTATACGATGATGGGCTATCTGCTGCTGTTCCATCACATCGGCCTCGACTACACCATCAGCACCTACGCTTCGGAGGGTGGCAACTTCGGCATGTTCACCTCGAACGAAATGATGAAGAAGATCAATGCCAAGATGTATCACGAGGCCAAGCGTCTCGGGGTGAAGTGGATTCTCGGCGGCGAGTGCGGCCACATGTGGCGCCTGGTGCATCAGTACATGAACACCATGAACGGCCCGGCGGATTTCCTCGAGGAGCCGGTTTCGCCAATCACCGGCACGAAGTTCACTAATGCGAAGGCCACCAAAATGGTGCACATCGTCGAGTTTACCGCTGACCTCATCAAGCACGGCAAGCTCAAGCTCGATCCGAAACGCAACGACCATCTTCGCACCACCTTCCACGATTCGTGCAATGTGGCTCGCGGCATGGGCATGTTCGAGGAGCCCCGTTACGTGCTCAACAAGGTGTGCAACGTTTTCCACGAAATGCCCGAGAACACCATCAGGGAGCAGACCTTCTGCTGCGGTTCGGGCAGCGGCCTGAACGCCGAGGAGTTCATGGACACCCGTATGAGAGGCGGTTTCCCGAGAGCCAGCGCCGTCGCGCACGTGCGCGAGAAGCACAAGGTCGATTCGCTGGTCACGATCTGCGCCATCGACCGAGCAAGCCTTCCGGCGCTGATGCGCTACTGGAATCCGGGCGTGACGGTCTACGGTCTGCACGAGCTGGTTGGTAACGCGCTCATCATGGATGGAGAAAAGAAAAGAACCGAAGACCTGAGAGAGAACCCTATGGCCGGATTCGAGGAGGATGACGACGATGAATAAGTTCAGTCAGTTTCTGGTCGCCCTCGCCGCAGGTCTGAGCGTCTTTGTGGCGGCATGGTTTTTCATGCAGGTGGCTCACCGCGGTTCCCTTCCGGCGATCGCCGAGGAGTCGCCCGTTGTCGCGGCGGCAACCGTCAAACCGGGCGGCGCGCCGATCGACAGCTCGAAGTGCATTTTGCCGACCGAGTACATGCGGGCGCACCACATGCAGATTCTCAACAAGTGGCGTCACGACTCGGTGCGCGAAGGCAACCGCACCTTCGTCAATCCCCAGGGAGAGCACTTCGACAAGAGTCTCAACACCTGTCTCGGATGCCACGGCTCGAATCCAATGTTCTGTTTTATGTGTCACGAGTATGCCAATGTCAAGCCGACATGCTGGAACTGTCATCTGTCGCCGATGGAGGTGTCGCAATGAGTCAAAACCGTAGAGAATTTCTGAAAAAGGCCGGTCTGGGCGCTCTCGCCGGCCTGGGTGCCGCCGCGGGTCTGTTCCCGGCGTTCGCGCTTGAGAATACCGATATGTCGAGCTTTACCACCAAGCCGACGCCGGGCAAGGTGCGCTGGGGAATGCTGGTTGATACCCGCAAGTGCCTCGGCGACTGCAAGGAGTGCATCGTCCGTTGCCACCACGATCACAACGTGCCGGACTTCGGCCATACGAAGAACGAGGTCAAATGGATATGGAAGAGCGGTTATGAGAATGCGTTTCCGACCGCCAGCACGCAGTTCCAGAATCCCGAAGTGCTGGAACGCCAGGTGCTGACGCTCTGCAACCACTGCACCGAGCCGCCCTGCACCAAAGCCTGCCCGACCGAGGCGACCTTTAAGCGCTGGGACGGCATCGTCTCCATCGACTACCATCGCTGCATTGGCTGCCGCTTCTGCATGGCCGCCTGCCCGTACGGTTCGCGCAGCTTCAACTGGCTCGATCCGCGTCCGCACATCAAGGAGCTGAGCAACACCTACCCGACACGGATGCGCGGCGTGGTCGAGAAGTGCAACTTCTGCTCGGAGCGGCTCGTCAAGGGCGAGCTTCCGGCCTGCGTCGTCAGCTGTGCGGAGAATGCGCTTACCTTCGGCGACCTGAACGATCCAAATTCGGAGATCCGCAAGATGCTCGCCACGAACGAAACCATGCAGCGCAAGCCGGAACTCGGCACGCTGCCATCAGTCTTTTACATCATCTAACCATAAGCCATGATCGAGAAAGCGCTTAAAGGAGGCCGCGGCTACTGGACATGGGTAGCCTTCCTGCTCGTTGTCATCGGGCTTGGAGTCTCGGCGTACGCCCGGCAGATGTCCATCGGTCTCGGCGTCACCGGCATGGGCCGTGACATAAGCTGGGGCGTCTACATCGCCCAGTTCACCTTTCTGGTCGGGGTCGCCGCCTCGGCTGTGATGCTGGTGTTGCCATACTATCTGCACAACCAGAAGGCCTTTTCGAAAATCGTCATCGTCGGAGAGTTCCTCGCTGTTTCGGCGGCGCTCATGTGCATGTTGTTTATCCTTGCCGACATGGGCCGGCCTGACCGCGTGCTCAACGTGCTGCTCTATCCCTCGCCGCATTCGATGGTGTTCTGGGACGTGATGGTGCTCAACGGCTACCTCTTCCTGAACCTCATCAGCGGCTGGGCGGTGCTTGGCGCTGAACGCAAGGGCGTGGCTCCCGCGCCGTGGGTGAAGGTGCTGATCTACATCTCGATTCCGTGGGCCTTCAGCATCCACACCGTCACGGCGTTCCTGTTTGCCGGTCTTCCGGGCCGCCACCTCTGGCTCACCGCCGTGCTCGCGCCGCGCTTCCTGGCCTCGGCCTTCGCCGCCGGTACGGCCATCCTGATCCTTATCACCTTCATCCTGAAGAAGGTCGCCAAGTTCGACGCCGGTCAGGAGGCTCGCCTCAAGCTTGCCGTGCTCAGCTCCTACGCCGGGCTGGCCAACCTCTTCTTCCTCGGTACCGAGTTCTTCACGGCCTTTTACAGCAACATTCCGGCGCACAAGCACAGCTTGCAGTACCTCTTCTTCGGCCTCGAAGGCCACGCGCCGCTCGTGCCGTGGATGTGGTTCTCGCTGATTACTGGCATCATCTCGGTGGGCGTACTTCTCTCCCCGCCGCTTCGCCGCAAGAACGGCGCGCTCATCGCGGCCTGCATCGGTCTGGTGGTCTCGATCTGGATCGACAAGGGAATGGGCCTGATCTTCGGCGGATTTGTGCCGACGCCGCTCGAAGCGATCGTTGATTACATGCCGACGGCAACCGAAATTTCGGTCACGCTTGGCATCTGGGCCATCGGCCTGCTTGTGCTGACCATGCTGCTCAAGACTGCCATCGCCGTCAAGACGCAGGAGTGAGCCTGCCGTATCCGGCGTGAAGTCGTTATAAAACGGACGCCAACGCATCTCTTCACTGGCCCCGGTGCGGGAACTGAACCTGCCCCGGGGTCGTTGCATATTTGTCAAAATGGACACATCAATGAAAGTGTTTTTGCCGCTCAATATCCGGGTGGACAACAAGAAGATTCTGTTCGTGGGCGGTGGCAAAATTGCTCATCACAAGATTCAGACCATCGAAAAATATACCCGGGATATCACCATCGTCTCGCCTGAAATCATTGACGAACTTAAGGGTAAGGGGTTTACGGAAATCTACAAGGAGTACGACTCCTCTGATCTCGATGGCGCATTTCTGGTCTATGCCAGCACCAACGTCGAGGAGGTCAACCGGCGCGTGCGCGATGACGCAGAGGCGCGGGGCATCTTGGTGAACGTCGTCGATAACCGCGAGCTTTCGGGCTTCATCTCCCCGGCCATCATCAAGCAGGGCGAAATGACCGTCGCGGTCTCCTCCAACGGCCAGAATGTCAAAAAGTCTGTTGAGTGGCGCAACCGGCTCCGGGAGTTTGTCAGCGAAACCTGGCCGGAAGACAACCAGTAATTTTGTCAGGAAGTATCCGCAATGACCGGTTCAATCCATACAGAGCCGCAGGCCGCGGCAAAGAGAGGCTACGTCTATATCGCGGGCGCGGGGCCGGGTGATCCGGAGCTGCTCACGCTCAAGGCTGATCGGGTGCTGCGCGGGGCGGACGTGATTCTCTTCGACGATCTCGTGCTGCCCCAGATGCTTGAACCCTACAAGGCCGAGAAGATCTATACCGGCAAGCGCAAGGATGCGCATCACTTCGCGCAGGACGAAATCAACCAGGAGATCGTGCGCCATGCGCTCATGGGCAAGACCGTCGTGAGGCTCAAGGGCGGCGATCCCTTCATCTTTGGACGCGGCGGCGAGGAGATCGAGACGCTGCGCCAGCACGGCATCGGTTACGAGATCATTCCCGGCATCACCGCAGCGCACGGAGCTAGCGCCTACAGTGAAATTCCGCTCACCATGCGCAAGGTCTCCTCGTCGGTCGCCTTCTGCACCGGCCATCCGGTCAACAGCATCCAGGTGCCCGATACCGACACGATCGTCTATTACATGGTGGCCTCGAACGTGCACGACGTGCTCGACAAGGTGGCGGCGTCGGGGCGGAGCGGCGAGACGATGGTCGCCGTGGTTCAGAACGCCACGCGCTATAACCAGCGCGTCATTACCAGCACGCTCGACGAGTTCCGCAAGCGCGAAAAGGCGGTTTACTCACCGGCGTTGCTTATCATCGGCCAGAACATCAGCCAGTACATCGAAGAGAACTGGTTCTCCCGCAAGAAGAAGGTGCTCATGACCGGCGAAGCGCCGAAAAAATACCCGCCTGCCGACTACATCACCGTGCCCTTCCCGTGCCAACAGGTGGCGGGCGCGGATCTCGGCGCGGTGAAAGCCTGCATCGAGGGGATCGACCGGTTCTCGATGCTCTTTTTCCAGAACCGCTTCGCCGTCCGGTATTTCTTTAAATATCTCTTCGAACATGGCCGCGACGTGAGGCATCTGGCGCATCTCGTCATCTGCACCGCGAACCGTTCGGTCGCCTCGGCGTTGCAGGAGTACGGCATCATTCCCGACTGCTGCCTTGACCGGGAGGGCGTGGATGCGATCGCCGCGATGCTGCGCAAGGAGGAACTCACCGGCCAGCGCATTCTTCTGTCGGGCGCGGAGCATGTCGATGAGCTGGTGGCCGGGCAACTCCGTGAGGGGGGCAACGAGGTCACGCCGCTCGTCGTTTACGTGCATGGCGCGCAGGATCAGGTCGAGAAGATCGACCTCGACTTCATCGACGAAATCTACTTCGCCTCGGCAGATTGCGTGAAAAAATTCAGAGGGATGTACGACGCGATTCCCGCCCGAATCGCCGTCACCCCGGCGGACGAGCGCACCGCAGAGGAGATGCGGCGTCAGTTTGGCGGATAGCGTCCGTCAAGGTGCCGTCATCAAACCGTTAACGCCCCGAATTACTCGGGGCGTTTTCTGCGTTCCAGCATGGCGATGAAGAGCAGCGACATTGCGAGGTTCTTCGTGAACGCCGGATATAGCCAAGGGGTCGGATAGAGGTGCCGAACTGTGGATGATAAACAGGGGACGGGGCTTGAAAAAAGGCAGGGAGCTATGACTCCGCAGCTCAAGACACGGGCGTGTCAACCCGTCTGGATTTCTGTTTTCAGGGCGATCTCTTCGAGGATGGCGCTGACGCGGATGCAGTTGGACATCTCTCCGGCATAGACGATCGCGCGGCCTCTGGTATGCACCTCCCATGTGTGTTTTTCAGCGATAGACCTCGTGCAGCGTACGGCCTTGATGATCTGAAAGATCACTTCGTCAAAGGTGTGATCGTCGTCGTTGAAGAGCACCACGCGCCAAGCGTCGAGGGTATCGACGTCGGCGATCAGTTCTTCTGTTCTGGTATCGGGATTGTTGCTTGCGGTCAACCGGATCATGATGACGGGTATCGGTTTGCCTGAAAAGTAAATGGTAATTTATAGTGCAGCAGGCTTTTCAGCAAGCCCGGTTTCAGCGTGAGACGGGCGCATCCACAGCCCCGAATGCGAATCGCTCCGGTGAGATTTCCAGACGGCATCGGGCGCCAACGGGCAGGGTCATCAGCTCCCGGATGTGGCCATAGGAGAGGCCGGTCATCACCGGCACGCCGTCGTGCATCCGGTTTGCGTAATAGGTAAACATCTTGTCGAAGCGGTAATCGCGGTTTTCGTCGGCGGGATTTTTGCTGAACTGGCCGAACATCAGGCCCCGGCACTTCTGCGCCAGACCGGCGTTGAAGAGGTGCGAGAGCATCCGGTCGATGCGGTAGGCCGGTTCGTTGACATCTTCGGTGAAGAGCAGCGCGCCGCTGAACGAGGGCAGGTACGGCGTGCCGACCAGCGAGGAGAGCACCGAGAGATTGCCTCCAACAAGCCTGCCGGTGACGGCTCCTGGTCTGATGCAACTGATCGGGTGTTCGCTGAAATTGGTGAGGTGCTTCGAATAACCCGGATCGGTCAGCATTCCCCAGAAATGTTCTTCGGTGTAGCTGCTGGGCGCCAAAAGCTCCGTGGCGGCCATGGGGCCGGAAAAGTTGACGAGGCCGGTTTTCCTGAACACGGCCAGAGAAAGTGCCGTGATATCGGAATAGCCGACAAGGATTTTCGGATTGGCCGCAATCAGTCCGTAGTCAATACGGTCAAGCAGACGTGTCGCTCCGGCACCGCCCCGGAGGCAGAAAATAGCCCGTACTTCACGATCTGCGAACATCTGGTGAAGATCGTGAAGCTTGTACCGGTCGGTATGCGCGGGGTCGTGCTCTGAGCGGTTCAGGTACAGCGAGGTCTTGACCTTGTAGCCACAGCGCTCAAGGTAGGTGACGGCCCGTTCGATTTTTTCCGGCTCGGCGCAGGTCGAAGATGGCGAGATCAGGCCGATGACCTCTCCCCTGCGGAGCGCTTTGGGGATCAGAATGTTCATGAAAGCAAAAAACACCAGCAGTACGTTTCAGTACTGCTGATGTTTTTAATGTTGTTATGCCGACTTCAGTCAGGAGACCTCTTCGGTCAGCAAAATTGCCTTGTTGCCGCTGACTTCAAAGAATCCGCCGGCGATCTGGAACGTGTCCTCGGAACGGTCGGAAAGCGACAGGCGCACTTTCCCGCTTTTCAAAGCGGCAAGCAGCGGAGCGTGCCCTTTGAGAACCTGGAACAAACCGTTCAGACCCGGAGCGATGACGCTGTTGATCTCTCCCGAAAAGAAGAGCTTCTGGGGCGTGACGATATCGAGTGTAAAGGCTTTGTCTGAACTTGCCATGTCTTTGCCGTTGGTTTAGAGCGTTTTTGCTTTGGCAACCGCCTCTTCGATGGTGCCGACCAGGTAGAAGGCAGCTTCGGGCAGGTTGTCGTGACGGCCATCGATGATCTCCTTGAAGCCCTTGATGGTGTCTTCGAGCTTGACGTACTTGCCTGCAAGACCGGTAAACGCTTCAGCCACGAAAAAGGGCTGCGACAGGAAGCGCTGCACTTTGCGGGCGCGGGCAACCACGAGTTTGTCCTCGTCGCTCAGCTCGTCCATACCGAGAATGGCGATGATGTCCTGAAGGTCTTTGTAGCGCTGGAGAATCTGCTTGACAGCCTGCGCGGTGTTGTAGTGATCGTCACCGACGATGTTCGGATCGAGGATTCGGGAGGTTGAATCAAGCGGATCGACAGCCGGGTAGATACCAAGCTCGGCGATCTGACGTGAAAGCACGGTCGTGGCATCGAGGTGGGTGAATGCGGTAGCCGGAGCTGGATCGGTAAGGTCATCGGCAGGGACGTAGATGGCTTGCACGGAGGTAACCGAACCTTTCTTGGTGGAGGTGATCCTGTCCTGAAGCTCACCCATCTCGGTGCTGAGAGTCGGCTGGTAGCCTACGGCGCTCGGCATACGGCCAAGAAGCGCGGATACCTCGGAACCTGCCTGGGTGAAGCGGAAGATGTTGTCGATGAACAGAAGCACGTCACGGCCCTCTTCCTCACGGAAGTACTCGGCGATGCTAAGGCCGGTCAGGGCGACGCGTGCGCGTGCTCCCGGAGGCTCGTTCATCTGGCCGAACACGAGAGCGGTCTTGTCGATAACGCCAGACTCCATCATCTCGTGCCAGAGGTCGTTTCCTTCACGGGTGCGCTCGCCGACGCCAGCGAACACGGAGTAACCCGACTGCTGCTTGGCGATATTGTTGATCAGCTCCATGATGAGCACGGTCTTGCCGACGCCAGCGCCGCCGAACAGACCGGTTTTACCACCGCGGGAGTAGGGCTCGAGGAGATCGATAACCTTGATGCCGGTTTCGAACATCTCGGTTTTGGTCGAAAGTTCGTCGAATTTCGGAGCGGCGCGATGGATAGAGTAGGTTTTCTTTGCCGGGACAGGGCCTTTGCCGTCGATGGGATCGCCGACAACGTTCAGCATTCTGCCGAGCACCTCTCCGCCTACCGGGACCTGGATCGGTTTGCCGGTGTTGACAGCGCTCATGCCTCTGACCAGACCGTCGGTCCCTTCCATGGCGATTGTCCGAACACGCTCCTCTCCAAGGTGCTGCTGGGTTTCGAGTACCAGTTTCGAGCCGTCCTGACGGGTGACAGTGAGGGCATCGAGGATAGACGGAAGCTGTCCTTCAGGAAAGTCAACGTCAACGACAGGGCCGATGATCTGGGAAATCTTACCTTCTTGCATGGTATTCAGTATGGGATTTTGGTTGCAATCAAACGTTTGGTGCCGGAATCACGAGACTCCCTTTTCAGGCTCTGTTCCGGTTACTCGGCTCGGGTTCTCGGCATAAGCGAGCCACCTGAGGGACTTGAACCCACGACCTACTATTTACGAAACAGTTGCTCTACCAACTGAGCTAAGGTGGCTTGATACGGCGCTTCCTGCCCTGCGGGCAGAAAAATCGAGACGAAATATAGCTTATTTGTTCTCAAAACGCAAAGAAATATCAGGGTTGCGCCAAGAGGAAAAGCCTGGGATTCCTATATTGAAGTTTAGAACTATTTGTCGCTGACGAACATTGATTCGGACTAGATTACCATAATAATCAAAAGAAATGTTATGAAAAGACTCGCGTCCCCCTTCGCCCCCTTCGTGGCTGCACTCATGGTTTTTTCGCTCTCACTGGCCTTCAGCGCGCAGGCTGACGCCAGACCGACACCCGCCCCCTCCTTTTCCGGAGTGACCGTTGACGGCAAACCCTTCTCCTCGGCCTCCCTCAAGGGCAAGGCCTACATTGTCAACTTCTTCGCCACCTGGTGCCCGCCCTGCCGGTCGGAGATTCCCGATATGGTGCAGGTGCAGAAAACCTGGGCCTCCAGAGGCTTTACCTTTGTCGGCATTGCGGTCAACGAGCAGCTTCCGAATGTGAAGAATTACATGAAAACCCAGGGCATCATCTACCCGGTGATGATGGCCACTCCCGAGCTGATCCGGGCCTTCAACGGCTACATTGACGGCGGCATCACCGGCATTCCGACCTCGTTTGTCATCGATGCCTCCGGCAATGTTTCTGGTGTGATCGTCGGGCCGAGAAGCAAGGCGGATTTTGACCGGATCGTCAAAATGGCGCTCGGCGCAAAGGCGGCTACAAAATGACCCAGCTTTCTGTGTAACCAGAGAGTCAACATGGCTGACTTCCGATGCCTCGGGGGAATTTCCTGCCGGGGCGTGCTTTTTTAACGCTATTTCTCTGCATCAAACATTTTAAACGATCCCCAAGCGATCTCCAAGCTCATTATGGAACCGATCCCGATCAATGCTCCGGACTCCGTCAGAAACCTGAAACTTCTCCAGTGGGTCAGGGAGACCGCCGAACTGTGCCAGCCCGATTCGGTCTGCTGGTGTGACGGGTCCGTCGAGGAGTACGACCGCCTGTGCAACGAAATGGTCGCAAGCGGCACCTTCATCAAGCTCTCCGAACAGAAGCGTCCCAACAGCTACCTCTGCCGTTCCGATCCGAGCGACGTGGCCAGGGTGGAAGATCGCACCTTCATTTGCAGCATCCGCCGCCAGGACGCCGGACCGACCAACAACTGGGTCGCGCCAAAAGAGATGAAGGCGACCTTGAACAAGCTCCTTGCCGGGTGCATGAAGGGGCGCACCATGTATATCATTCCCTTTAGCATGGGGCCGCTCGGCTCGCACATCGCGCACATCGGCGTCGAGATCACCGACTCGCCCTACGTTGTCACCAACATGCGCATCATGACCCGCATGGGCCGCGCGGTGCTCGACCTGCTCGACGAGGAGGCCGAGTTCGTGCCGTGCCTGCACTCGGTCGGCGCGCCGCTCGAACCCGGTCAGCAGGATGTGCCGTGGCCCTGCAACGACACCAAGTACATCGTCCACTTCCCGGAGGAGCGCTCCATCGTCTCCTACGGCAGCGGCTACGGCGGCAACGCACTGCTCGGCAAGAAGTGCTTCGCCCTGCGCATTGCCTCCTCGATGGCGCGCGACGAGGGGTGGCTCGCCGAGCACATGCTCATTCTCGGCGTCGAGTCGCCGGAGGGCGAAAAAGATTACGTCGCGGCGGCCTTCCCGAGCGCCTGCGGCAAAACCAACTTCGCCATGATGATTCCGCCGGGCGAAATGGAGGGGTGGAAAATCACCACCGTTGGCGACGACATCGCCTGGATCAAGCAGGGCAAGGATGGTCGCCTCTACGCCATCAACCCCGAGTACGGCTTTTTCGGCGTCGCGCCGGGCACCTCGGAGAAGAGCAACCCCAACGCGATGGCCACCCTTCACGCCAACTGCATCTTCACCAACGTGGCGCTGACGCCCGATGGCGACGTCTGGTGGGAGGGGATGACCGACACGCCACCGGACTTCCTCATCGATTGGCAGGGCAAGCCCTGGGTACCGGGGTGCGAACGTCCTGCCGCCCATCCGAACGCCCGCTTCACGGCTCCGGCCCATCAGTGCCCGGTTATCGACGAGAACTGGGAAAACCCGGACGGCGTGCCGATTTCAGCCTTCATTTTCGGTGGACGGCGTGGCGATACCATTCCGCTGGTCTACCAGTCGGCCAACTGGTACTACGGCGTCTATCTTGCCGCCACGATGGGTTCGGAGAAGACCGCTGCCGCCGCAGGCAAGATCGGCGACGTGCGCCGCGATCCTTTCGCCATGCTGCCTTTCTGTGGCTACCACATGGGTGACTACTTCAACCACTGGCTGCACGTTGGCCGCACGCTTACCGATCCGCCGAGAATTTTCGGCGTCAACTGGTTCCGCAAGGATGAAAACGGCAAGTTCCTTTGGCCCGGATTCGGCGAGAACATGCGCGTGCTGAAGTGGATTATTGGTCGGGTGCATGGCCGCGCCGCTGCGGTGGAAAGCCCGCTCGGCTGGATGCCGAGGTATGAATCGCTCGACTGGCGGGGTCTGGATGGATTCACCAGAGACAAATTTTCAACGCTCATGTCGGTGGATCGCGAAGCGTGGAAGCAGGAGCTGTTCTCGCACGAAGAGCTGCTTGAAAAGCTTTACGACAGGCTCCCGAAAGAGTTCACGCACATCCGCGAGCTGATGCTTTCGACGCTCTGGAGGTCTCCCGAGCACTGGGAGCTGGCCCCCGAGCGCTATACGGCCGAGCACTGAGGATTGGCGCAGTTTCACAGACACTCCGAAAGCGGGCAGCGATGCCCGCTTTTTTTATTGGATTTCGACCCTATTTATCGTCAGGTGTTGCACAATTGTTAATATTACCATATCTTTATTCAGTTATATAATTATATTAATTGAGGTTTGAATTTTTGCCGTTTTTCATTTACCCCTGCACTTTTTTCTCATCAGGCATGCTTTGGGCGAGCAGGAAAACGGAATGCGCTGGCCGTCCGGTCAGCCTTGCTTCGCTGAACAGGTTGTTACGTTTTTCGTTGAAGCCGGTGCAAAACCGGTCATGCAGTTTTTCACGCATTAGCAGACGTTGGCGTTTTCGGCCAGGTCGCGAAATGACCATCATGCGCATCACGGTTCGCTGAATCGTGGTGCACCAGACAGGTGTCCCGGAGTGAACCGTACTCCGGATATAATCAACCCGGCTATCCCTCGTATCCTTCAAGGTTTTCCATAGATATGGAGCTGGCCGCAAGCATCTAACATTCAACTCACTGACATCATGATTCGAAAAACCGCATGTTCGGTTGTGGCCCTTCTCGTGCTGCTCGGCGCCACCCCTGCGTTCGCCACCAATGGCATGAACCTCGAAGGGTATGGCGCCAAATCGATGGCCATGGGCGGCACCGGCTCAGCCTACGATACGGGCAACTCCGCCGTCATGAACAACCCGGCAACTCTCGGCTTCATGAAAGAGGGGGAGTCTGAGATCGGCTTCGGCATCCGGGGTCTGCATCCGAACATCAAGCTGGAGAACGGCGGTGCGAGCGACAAATCGGACGCGACCTCGTTCTTCATGCCCTCGATGTCCTATATGCGCCGCGATGGCCGGTTCAGCTATGGCGTCGCCATGCTCGCCCAGGGCGGCATGGGCACCGATTACGGCGACGATTCTCCGCTGTTCTCTATGGGGACATCGCTGAAGGGCGCTGCTGGTGTTTCAATGAGCGGCAAGGACATCCGGAGCGAGGTCGGTGTCGGACGCATCATGTTTCCGGTGGCCTATCACCTGACCGACCAGACCACCCTCGGCGCATCGTTCGACGTCGTGATCGCCAGCATGGATTTGCAGATGGACATGGATGGGCAGCACCTAGCCGGCATGATGGCCGGTAACGGAGGTTCCATCAGTGGTTCTATGGCAAGCTCGCTGGGAGCCATTATCGAGAGCGGTGCCGACATCAATTACGCCCGGTTCGACTTCTCGAACCACAATCCTTTCATCGGAAAAGCGGTGGGATTCGGCACCGGCCTGAAGTTCGGCTTCACCCACCAGTTCAGCAAAGTCGTGTCCGTCGGCGCGAGCTGTCACACCCAGACCAAGCTTGCCGATCTCGAAACCGACAAGGCAACCCTTTCGTTTGCCGGAGATTTTGGTGAGCAGTCAGTGACCGGTAAAATCAAGGTGCGTAACTTCGAGTGGCCAGCGACTTTCGCTGCCGGAATAGCACTCAATCCCTCGGACAAATGGATGATCGCCGGCGATGTGAAATACATTGACTGGTCAAGCGTCATGGACAAATTCCAGATGAGCTTTATCGCCGACGGCTCGAATCCCGCTCCGTTTGCCGGGCAGAATCTCGACGTTACGATGGATCAGAAGTGGAAAGATCAGACGGTCTGGTCGCTCGGCGTGCAGTACAAGGCCACCGACAAGCTCGCCCTGCGCGCGGGTGCCAGCTTCTCGACCAACCCGGTGCCCGACAGCAACCTCAATCCGCTTTTCCCGGCGATTACGAAAAACCACTACACCTGCGGCTTCGGCTATCGCGTGAACGACGCCACAAGCGTCTCTGCCGCATTCAGCTGGGCGCCCAAAGTCACGGCCACCAACGGCGACCAGACCGTGATCTCCCACAGCCAGACCAACTGGGCTCTCAATCTCACGCACAGGCTGTGAGGAGATGTTGATCGGTAAAATAGAACGAGGGGGGAGTCTCCCTCTCAGTAGAGAATGTTAAGCCTTGTGTGATGATGGTATAAACGCAGAAAGACTGCCTTGGCAATGACGCCGCGGCAGTCTCTCTTTACATGTAGTGTAATTCCTTTGCGCGGATCAGTTTTCGTCGAGGGTGAAACCGATTTTGCAGGTGACCTGCCAGTAGGCGATTTTCTGGTTTTCGACGTGGCAGCGGGTTTCGACCAGCTCGACCCAGCGGATGTTCCTGATGGTTTCAGCGGCTTTGGCAACGGCGTTGTTTACAGCCTCTTCGATGCTGGTGGCAGAGGAACCGACGATTTCGAGTTTCTTATAGATGTGAGCACTCATGGCGGTGTGTGTGGTTGGTTATGTGAAGCCATGGATTGACCTTGGAGGAATCCGAGGTCACCATACCTGAAAATAAGACTCTCAGTACGAAAAAATTCTCCATGACCGATTTTTTCCTGAGAAATGGAGTTCGTGGCCAGTTTTCAGATGCCTCGAGACGTTAGGATCGATCCCGCCGGGAGGTATTGTCTCCGGTTCTTGCGCAATGCGGATGGAGCCGTGGCCCGCGGGATATCGACGGTTTTCGGGACTATAGGTTTTTAACCTTGTTCAAAAAAAGATAGTGTAGTGTTATGAAAGGAGCAGAGGATTCACCGTTTTTTTCCGGTGCCATCTCAAGGCTTCACGCAAAAAGCCGGATGGCAAGAGCGAAAGGGGAGGGCCGGAACGCCCAGGTCTCTCCTCACGCTCCGACGAAGTCGATCCGGGCGGAACCGTCAGCAGGCCTGATTCGGTCGATTATCCCGAGCCTGACGTTTCCGGCAGTCTCAGGGTCGAGTGATGCCGCGTCGTCCGAGCACCCCCGCATTTTCATCATGCGATCCTCCATTTTCTTTTTACTTTCGGGAGACAGCGCCTGAAGAGCAATAGAAAATCGACCATTGAAGACGACGCACACCATCATTCACGGCGACAGCCGCCAGATGAACCTCCTGCCGGATCGCTCCGTGCATCTGGTTGTCACCTCTCCGTTCTGCTGGCAGATCAAGGGTTACTGCTGTGAGTGCGAGCGATATCTCATCTTTTTCCCTCTTGGCACGAGAGCTTGAAAGGATGGTCGATCTCCGGAAGCTGACCCCGGAATCGAGTGCGAGCATCCAAACGGAGCGGAATGCCTCACAAGGATCAATAGGGTTGATCCCTGATGCCGGGAAACCGTCGCTGGAGATGTTGTACTCTTGCCTGAAGAGTGAATGCTTAACAGCATGAAGAGCTTGCGTTTGCATCGATCATGCACTGTTTTCTTTTTTGTTATTGAGATAATCCGACAGAACATGTTGTGTAAGCCGTTTTATGGCGTTTTTCCCTGGAGCTTCGCGGGCTGATTGCATTTTTCGACTTATCATGCCTGTCAGCAGGAGGCGATATTTTCTGTTTTCGGAGAGCAAAAAGCATCGAAAGGATGATCATGTCCTCCACCTACCGGGAGACCGTCGTTGACGGATACAATCTGATTCACAAGCTTGGAAAAGCCGGGCCTGGAGCCTCTATGGCTGATCTGCGGGAACGGCTCGAAGCGATGCTTGCCCGGTACCGGCAGAAAGCCCGGCGTCATGTCATCCTGGTATACGACGGAGGCAGCGGGCCGAAACCGTTGACCTTGACCGGAGCCGTCGATGTTACCTTTAGCGGCACCGTCAAATCCGCTGACCGGTGGATTATTGATCATGTCCGTTCGCTGGGCGTACGCGCCACCATGACGTTTGTCGTCAGCTCCGACCGTGAAATCCAGCGCTACTCGAAAGCGTATGGCGCAAAGTGCGTCGATTCGGAAACCTTTATCGATGAGCTGGCGGCGATGGGCATTGCCATCGATAAAGACGGGCGGCGAAAAGGACAACAGTCCGGCGTAAAGATGAACAAAAACGCTTCGGGGCTGCTCTCCGACAAGGAGGTCGATTACTGGCTTGGCCTCTTCGCCAGAAAGCGCTGAAGGCGATAATCTGCCTCTGTATCTTGAGACAATTTGTTATACTACGAGGTTAATCGTTTAACCGACCCCCTTTAACCGACGACCGTATCATGTCTGAAAGCTGTGAAATAAACAATGATCACTGGCGGGAGCTTGAAGAATGGAGAGGCAAAATCGACGAGATCGACCGGCAGGTAGCTGCCCTCCTGTGCCAGCGTTTGCAGTTCGCCGGAAATATCAGCTCCGTAAAATCAAGGATTGGAGAAGCCGTGCTTCAGCCAGAGCGTGAAAAAGAGGTGCTCATCAACGTTCTTGCCCATACCGATTCACCCGCGATGAGCCAGGCGCTCGAACGGATCTACCACTCCATTCTCAATGAATCGCGCCTCTTTCAGCAGGAGTACAAGAATGGTCAACAGAACCATTCCTCCCGATAAGTCGTAAACCTTGATGCCTCCTAGAAAAGCCCCCTTTCGCGCAACCGCACCAAGGGTTATATTGCTGGCCATTGCGGCTGTCGTGGTGACGCTTTTGTTCGTACCCGGCATCAACTCCATGTCGCCGAAGGAAGAGCCTGCCAGGATCGCTGTCCACCGGGGAGAGGGATTCCGCCGCATTGTCGAAAAGCTGCACGATGCCGGGGTGATTCGCTTCCGCTGGCCACTGCTGGCCGCCGGGGCGCTTGTTCCGCCGCTGCACAAGATCAAGCCGGGCAGATATACCATCTCCGGCAACCACTCGGTCTTTGGCCTGCTGTGGTATCTCCATTCGCGCCCCCAGGACGAAGTGCGGGTCATGATCCCGAACGGCGTCGAGCAGCGCAAAATCGCCCGGATCATAGCCGCCAACCTCGATATCGACTCGACCGCATTCATTGCAGCCTCACGCGATCCGCGCCTGCTCGCCTCGCTCGGCATCAAAGGCGAGAGCACCGAGGGCTATCTTTTTCCCGGCACGTACAACTTCGCCTGGGCCAGCACGCCGAAGGAGGTGATCACCTTTCTCACAAGAAGGTTTCGCGCGTTCTACTCCGACAGCCTGAAGCAGGAGGCGAAACAGGCGGGCCTCGATGAACATCAACTGCTCACGCTGGCCTCAATCGTAGAGGCCGAAACGCCACTCGATGAGGAAAAACCGGTCATCGCCAGCGTCTATCTGAACCGTCTGAAGAAAAACATGCGTTTGCAGGCTGATCCCACGGTGCAATACGCCATTCCGGGCGAGAGTCGGCCACTCCACTACAAGGATCTCGCTATCGACTCGCCGTACAACACCTACCGGCACGCAGGACTGCCTCCGGGGCCAATCTGCAATCCCGGTGCGGCGTCGATTCGCGCGGTGCTGAGTCCGGCGAACACCGGTTACCTGTACTTCGTCGCGACCGGCCAGGGGGGCCACGCTTTCGCCACCACACTTGCCGAACATGCCCGGAACGTCCAGCGCTACAGGGCCGCCAGAAAAGAGCAGCAAAAGAACCCCGGCGGCGGCACGCCTTGACGAATCGCTCCGGGTATACCGCGGATGCCGGATATTATGTATATTCACGCAGGCAAACACTTTTAGTTTCATCAACCAACTGACAGGGAAATGCAGAAAAAGACATTGTCTGACATATCGTTACAAGGAAAACGCGTCCTGATGCGAGTCGATTTCAACGTGCCGCTCGACCAGGACAGGAACATCACTGACGAGAAAAGGATCGTGGAGGCACTGCCTTCAATCCGCAAGGTCATCGACAATGGCGGCAGGCTGATTCTGATGTCGCACCTCGGAAGACCGAAAGGCAAGGTCAACCCGGCATTCTCCCTTTCACCGGTCGCAAAGCGCCTCTCCGAGCTGCTTGATTGCCCGGTGACGATGGCTGGTGACTGCATCGGCACCGAGGTGATGCAGCAGGTGCTCGCCTTGCAGGACGGTGACGTGCTCATGCTCGAAAACCTCCGCTTCCACCCCGAAGAGGAGGCTAATGATCCTGACTTCGCCAGGGAGCTGGCTTCGCTGGGCGAAATCTACGTCAACGACGCATTCGGTACGGCGCACCGCGCCCACGCCTCGACCGAGGGCATCACCCACTTCATGCAGACCGCCGTTGCGGGCTACCTCATCGAAAAGGAGCTGCGCTATCTCGGTACGGCGCTCAACGATGCACAGCGTCCGTTCGTGGCCATTCTCGGCGGCGCGAAGATTTCAGGCAAGATCGACGTGCTCGAAAGCCTCTTCGAGAAAGTCGATACCGTTCTTGTCGGCGGCGCGATGGTCTTCACCTTCTTTAAGGCTCAGGGCCTCGACGTTGGCAACTCGCTTGTCGAAGAAAACAAGCTCGAACTGGCTGTTTCCCTGCTTGAAAAAGCCAAAGCGAAAAACGTGCGCTTGCTTCTTCCGGAAGACGTGGTCGTGGCCGGAGAGATTTCCGCCGACGCGCCTTCGCGTGTCGAGCCGGTCAGCGCCATCTCCGCAGGCATGATTGGTCTCGACATCGGCCCGGCAACCATCGAAACCTACCGCAAGGAAATTCTCGACGCGAAAACCGTGCTCTGGAATGGCCCGATGGGTGTGTTCGAGATCGACCAGTTCGCCAGGGGCACCTTCGCCGTCGCCCAGGCGCTTGCCGACGCAACCGCAGAGGGCGCGATCACCATCATCGGCGGCGGCGACTCGGCGGCGGCCATCGCAAAGGCTGGCCTCTCCGACAAGGTGACGCACGTTTCGACCGGCGGTGGCGCCAGCCTCGAATTCCTCGAAGGCAAGGAGCTGCCGGGCATCGCAGCCCTGAACGATTAGACCCTGACGAGCATTGATCGTCACGCAAGCGATTTCCGAACCGTATGAACAATCATGGGCGCGTCTGAGAAACGGCTCGACACCGGTCAGCATGTTTTCCAGACGCGCCCTCATTGCAAACGCTGCTAAATGACCCGATACGACCAGCCATACTCGCCCGGCGGCTTCCAGGTGATGCCGCCGGCCATCAAGGCGATCATCATCACCAATGTGATTGTGTTCCTCTTCCAGAACAGCGCTTTCGGCCCTGCCCTCACCACGTTTGGCGCACTCTGGCCAATAGGCTCGCACAACCCGGCGGGCTACTCGTTTCACCTCTGGCAACCCATTACCTATCTCTTTCTGCATGGCAGTTTCGCGCACATCTTTTTCAACATGTTCGCGCTCTGGATGTTCGGCGTTGAAATCGAAAACTACTGGGGAACCAGAAACTTCGTCAGTTTCTATTTTATCTGTGGCATTGGCGCCGCGCTCATCAATCTTCTGGCGACCTACGGCAGCCCCTACCCGACCATTGGCGCCTCTGGAGCCATTTTCGGTGTGCTGCTCGCGTTCGGTATGATGTTCCCCGACCGATACATCTATCTCTACTTCCTTCTGCCGATCAAGACCAAGTACTTCGTGGCCGGATACGCCCTGATCGAGTTCATCATGGGTCTCGGCAACCGGACGATGGGCAGCGGCAGCGACATCGCCTATTTCGCCCATCTTGGCGGTATGCTTTTCGGCT
This sequence comes from Chlorobaculum tepidum TLS, assembly GCF_000006985.1. NCBI lineage: Bacteria > Pseudomonadati > Chlorobiota > Chlorobiia > Chlorobiales > Chlorobiaceae > Chlorobaculum > Chlorobaculum tepidum. Next base: position 2,087,573 of record NC_002932.3, on the reverse strand, counting down.
ATATCTACATCGTGATCCGGCGGAATGAATGGACGATCAAGCGGATGTTTCGGGACTTCTCTCTGCCAAAAAAACCGAAAGGGCCGGTTCTCTGGCAAGGCGGCGGCAAGGATGACGATACCTCCGAAGCCGAGATCGACCGGATTCTCGACAAGATTTCGAGCAGGGGTTACGACTCCCTGACGGCGGAGGAAAAACGCACATTGCTCAAGGCAGGTAAACGCTGATCCTCCGGCGGCGCACCCCTGCACGATATGCACCACTCCGGCATGAAAAGCAAAAAGGAAGGCCGCATTTTCGAGCGCGCCCGCAAGGCCGCCGAAGAGATCCTGCGCGACCCTGAAAAAATCAGGAATGTCATCGACGCCGCGCTGCATATGGTTGGCAGTGCGAGCACCTCATCGCCATTCGGCGAGCTGACCGACAAGTTTCAGGCAATCATCAGGCTTGTTCGTGCCTACGTCAACCGCCAGTACCGGGTCGTGCCCTGGCAAACCGTCATTCTCGCCGTTGCGGCGCTTCTCTACTTCATCAACCCGTTCGACGCGATTGCCGACTTTCTCCCGCTGATCGGCTTTTTCGACGACGCCGCCGTGCTCACTGCCGTGCTCGCCTCGATCAACCACGACCTCAACGAGTTTCTCGACTGGGAAAAAATGACCGCTCAAAACTCGGGAGAGCCAATTCCAAGAGTGATCGATGCCGATTTTGAAGAGGTGAAGGCGGACTCGATTGATAATGGATAGTTGACAATTGATAATGCTTGTTGTCCGAAGCATAAAAACGGGACAACTGTGCCAGATAATGTGTTGATCCATGCCATAAAGGCGGACATCACCTCGCTGACGGTCGATGCCATTGTCAATGCGGCGAACACTTCGCTGCTTGGCGGCGGAGGCGTTGACGGGGCGATTCACCGGGCGGCAGGGCCGAAGCTGCTCGAAGCATGCCGCGAACTTGGAGGATGTCTCACTGGCGAAGCGAAGATCACGAAGGGCTACCGGCTGCCCGCAACGTTTGTCATCCACACCGTTGGCCCGGTCTGGCATGGCGGCAACCACGGCGAAGCCGAACTCCTTGCCTCATGCTACCGCAACTCGCTGAAGCTCGCCATCGAGCACCATTGCCGTACCATCGCCTTCCCCTCCATCAGCACCGGCATCTACGGCTATCCCGTCGAACAGGCCGCTGCTATCGCCATCACGACAGTGCGCGAAATGCTCGCGGACGAAAGGGGTATCGAAAAGGTCATTTTCTGCTGCTTTTCAGACCGTGATCTCGACGTTTACCAGAAGGCGCTTGCTGCCGGATGAGGCTTTGCGCCGTCAGTATCGCCACGGGAAATAGGTATCATATATCGAATCAAATGCTGAATAAGCTGGGCATTGTCCTGTAGCCAGCTTTTCGAAAGCGTAAAGCATCGGCGTAATAACGCAGCGCGGCTGAATCGAAATCGCATGTCCCTGCAAACTGTTGGCAACGATTTCGCTGGCATTCTCTGGCGAACTGATGGGGCTCCCCTCTCATCCGAATGAATTGCTCTCGTTTAGCGTCCAACCAATTGATTTTTCGGTTTTTTACGCTCTGACGCGATCCGGGTTTTCAGGCTGGAAAATCGTACATTATAAGCTGGTGTTGCGTTGCAACTTTTTGCCGGTTTGATTTTATTATCCAACGAAAAAATGGTTGCCATGATGAAGAGAGTACATTTGATGCGGGCGCTGCTGATTGCTTTGGCGGCGGTGACAATGCTTTTTGGAACGGCTCGTGCGGGCTGGGATCCGGCTGACGAGGTTAATGCCGAGCGGACAATAGGGATGTTCAGGAAAGCTGATCCGTCTCTTGAGCGTTTCTTTTCAAAGGCTTATGGTTATGCGGTTTTTTCTGATATCTACAAGGGCGGGTTCATGATCGTCGGCGGCGGTCACGGCAAAGGGGTGGTTTTCGATCAGGGACGGCCCATTGGCCATGCGACTGTGACGATGTTCAATGTTGGGCCTCAGCTCGGCGGACAATCATTTTCCGAGATCATTTTCTTCAAGGACCGGGCGGCGCTTGCTGACTTCACCAAAGGCAATTACGAGCTGAGCGCTCAGTTTGCTGTTGTTGCCGTCAGGGCCGGCATGGCCACCAATACCGACTACTCGAACGGCGTGGCCGTTTTTGCCATGCCTAACGCGGGCTTGATGGGAGAACTCACTGTTGGCGCCCAGAAGTTCACTTTCAGGCAGTACCGGTGATTCGACCGGCATTCGACAAGGTTTTTATCACTATCTCATTTTCTGATGAACTATGAAATTGTCGTGGGCCTCGAGGTCCACTGTCAGCTCAATACCGAAAGCAAGGCATTCTGCGGCTGTTCTGCCAAGTTCGGCAAACCGGCCAACACCAACGTCTGTCCGGTCTGCCTGGCGCTTCCCGGCGCGCTGCCGGTGCTGAACGCCCGCGTGGTTGAGGACGCCGTCAAGCTCGGCCTGGCCACCAACTGCACCATCGCCCGTCACTCGATTCTGGCGCGCAAGAACTACTTCTATCCTGACCTTCCCAAGGGCTACCAGATTTCGCAGTACGAAGAGCCGATCTGCTCGGAGGGAGTGATCCATATCGATCTCGAAGAGGGGGGCAAGGATGTTCGTCTGGTGAGGATTCACATTGAGGAGGACGCGGGTAAATCGATCCACGACATCGGCGACGACACCTACATCGACGTGAACCGTTGCGGCGTGCCGCTGCTGGAGATCGTGAGCTACCCCGACATGCGCACGCCGAAGGAGGCCTCGGCCTACCTGCAGAAGCTGCGCCAGATCGTCAGGTACCTCGGTATCTCCGACGGCAACATGGAGGAGGGTAGCCTTCGCTGCGACGCCAACGTCTCGGTCAGGCCGGTTGGTGCGACCGAGTACGGCACCCGCACGGAGATCAAGAACATGAACTCGTTCCGCAACGTCGAGCGCGCCATCGAGTACGAAGCCAAGCGCCACATCGAGGTGATCGAGGGCGGCGGCACGATTGTGCAGGAGACGCGCCTGTGGGATGCCGACAAGCTCGAAACCCGTTCGATGCGCGGCAAGGAGCACGCCCACGACTACCGCTACTTTCCTGATCCGGACCTTGTGCCGGTGCTGGTAGACGACGGTATGATCCGCCGGATGCAGGAGGAGTTGCCGGAGTTCCCGGAAGATCGCGCGGCGCGTTTCGTTTCCGAGTTCGGCATTCCGGCGTACGACGCTGGCGTTATCACCGTGGACCGAGAGCTGGCCGACTATTTCGAATCAACGGTCAAGGTGTCGGGCGACGCCAAAGCCTCGTCGAACTGGGTGATGGGTGAAGTGATGCGCACGCTGAAGGAGAAGTATCTCGACATTCACAAATTCGCCATTTCGCCGGAGCGGCTCGGCGGCCTGATCAAACTCATCAACGCGGGCGCGATCAGCAACACCATTGCCAAGCAGGTGTTCGAGATCATGCAGCAGGACGAGGCGACGGCGGAAGCCATTGTCGAGCGCGAGGGGCTGGCGCAGGTTTCGGACAGGGGAGCCATCGAGGCGGCCATCAGGGAGATTCTCGAAGCGAATCAGAAGCAGCTCGAACAGTACCGCAGCGGCAAAACGCAGCTTTTTGGTTTCTTCGTCGGCCAATGTATGCAGAAGATGAAGGGCAAGGCGAACCCGAAAATGGTGAACGATATTCTGAGGTCGATGCTCGACGCCTGAGCAGGGTTGACTCGTCAGCTCTCCGTGCCGAACAGATCGTTCATGCGGGGGCTTTCGGGAGCGTTTTCAGGTTTGGCGGGCCGGGCGGTCTCGGCGGGGTTGATCGTTTCAAGCTTCTTGCGGGTCTCCAGCAAGCGCTTACGGCACTCCTCGGCGAGCGACATTCCCTCCTCGTAAAGCGCGATGGAGTTTTCAAGCCCGGTGTCCGGGTTTTCGATGTTCCGGGTGATCTCTTCGAGGCGCTGGATCAGCTCTTCGATGGTCGGCACGGCACTTGTGCGGGATTTGCTTGAAGCGGGCATCGGTCGGTCTGGTTTAAAATTGAGAGTAACATAGGTAACGATAGCGATTATTACAAAAAGGACGGAAGCGTGAAGTTTGTCGATAGTGCGAAAATCTCGGTGAAGGCTGGTGACGGCGGTCGGGGTTGCGTGAGTTTCAGGAGAGAGAAGTTCGTGCCGAAAGGCGGGCCTGATGGCGGTGACGGTGGCCGTGGTGGCCACGTCTATCTGCGCGCCAACAAGCAGCTTACCACTCTGCTCGATTTCAAGTACCGCAAATCCTACATCGCCGGCCGCGGCGGGCATGGGCTTGGCGCTCGCAAGAGCGGCAAGGATGGCAAGGACGTCATCATTGGCGTGCCGTGCGGCACGGTGGTGCGCAACGTCGAGACCGGCGAGGTGATATGCGACATGGTCGAGGACGGGCAGGAGATAATGATCGCCAAGGGCGGACGCGGTGGCTGGGGCAACCAGCACTTCGCCACGGCGACCCGGCAGGCTCCGCGATTCGCCCAGCCCGGCGAGCCGGGCGAGGAGTACGAACTCGAAATGGAGCTGAAGCTGATGGCCGACGTCGGCCTCGTTGGTTTTCCCAACGCAGGCAAATCGACGCTGATCTCGGTACTCAGCGCGGCACGGCCGAAAATCGCCGACTACCCGTTCACGACGCTGGTGCCGAATCTCGGCATTGTGCGCTATGAGGACTACAAATCCTTCGTCATGGCCGATATTCCGGGCATCATCGAAGGGGCGGCGGAAGGGCGCGGCCTGGGCATCCAGTTCCTGCGCCACATCGAGCGCACCAAGACGCTGCTCATCATGGTTCCGTCCAATACGGAGGATATTGCCGCCGAGTACGCCACGCTCCTGAAGGAGCTGGAGAAGTTCGACCCGTCGCTGCTCTCCAAGCCAAGACTCGTGGTGATCACCAAGATGGATATTGCGCCTGAGGATTTCACCATGCCGGAGCTTGAAAAAGGGGTCAAGGTGCTCGCCATATCGAGTGTGGCGGGACAGGGACTCAAGGCACTCAAGGATGAGCTGTGGCGGCAGGTCTCTCTCCAGAACCAGTCACCTTCTGAACATGCCGGCAGCTGATACCTGCGTCAGAAATGCGCGTCTTGCCGACGCTTCGGCCATTTCACGAATCACCGAGGGCTATGCGGGTGAGGGGATCATGCTCAAGCGCTCGGTCGAGAATATTATCGAGCATATCCGTGATTTTTTCGTGGCCGACTACAAAGGCCAAGTCATCGGATGCTGTGCCATCGCATTTTACACGGTGAAGCTCGCTGAAATCCGCTCGCTCGCCGTGCTCGAAGAGTTTCGGAACAAGGGAATCGGGCGTCTTCTGGTAGAAAAGGCAGAGGCCGTGCTGAGCGAAGAGGGAGTTAACGAGGTATTCGTGCTGACCCTGAATTCCGGATTTTTCAAGAGAATGGGGTACAAAGAGATCGAAAAGGAGTATTTTCCCCAGAAAATCTGGCGTGATTGCACCAATTGCCCGAAACGCATGGCATGTGACGAAATCGCCATGGTCAAAACGTTGTAAGGGGCCAATCAGAGGCCCAGCCAGCTCTAATCCAGTGATAACCTTTAACCGGCCACCAGTACCAGTGATTGTCCAGGAAGTGATTATCAGAAACAGCGCGGGTCTGCACACCCGGCCAGCGGCGGCGGTCGTCAAGCTCGCCTCCAGATTCAAGTCGGACTTTTTCATCGAGATGGATGGCTTGGAAATCAACGCCAAGTCGATCATCGGCGTCATGAGCCTGGCCGCGCCCAAAGGGTCGCGCATGGTGCTCAAACTGGAGGGCGAGGACGAAGCAGAAGCGGCCAAGCACCTTATCGAATTTTTCGAACAGGGGTTCGGCGAAGCGTAGCAACAACGCGAAACCAAACCGGAATCCTGATCCCTTGACGCCCTTGCAGATAGCGTTGCTCAGTCCGTTTCCGCCGCTCAAGGGTGGAATCGCCCGATTCAGCGATGAGTTGCGCCGGGCTTTCGAAGCGGCGGGATGCGAGGTGGTGCCTATGCCTTTTCGGCGGCTGTATCCGCGATGGCTCATGAATGGTCGTACGGCGACAGAGCCTGGAGAATCTGACGTGCCCGCTTCGCCATTCACCTTCGATCTCATGAATCCGTTGAGCTGGATCACGGCGGCCCGAAAGCTTCGCAATATCAAACCAGATGTGCTGCTTATCGCTTACTGGAGCGGCGTTCTCGCCCCGCTTTGCGCGCTCATGCGCCGGGCAAGTGGACTGCCAACCTTCGTGCTGCTTCACAACTTCACCTCTCATGAACCCATTTCGGGAGAATCGATGCTAAAGCGCATGCTTGTCTCGTCGTCCGACGGATTCATTACCCTCTCCCAAACGGTCGAGTCGGAGTTGCGGGCGTTTGCTCCGGCTGCGAAAACGCTACGCCTGTTCCATCCGCTCTACGAACGACAGACCCCCGGGCCATCAAAAGCCGCCGCACGGCGTTCGATCGGATTGCCGGAGGATGCGCCGGTGCTGCTCTTTTTCGGCTACGTTCGGGAATACAAGGGCCTTGACACCTTGTTCGAAGCGATGGCGCTTGTGCTTCAACGCGAGTCGTCGGCGCGGCTTGTCGTGGCCGGGGAGTTCATTCTCGGCTCATCGCGTTTTCGGGAAGAGGCCCGACGGCTCGGTATCGATGGCGCGGTCGAATTCCGCGAAGGGTACGTGCCCGCTGGTGAGGTCGCTACGCTGATGGCTGCCGCCGATGCGGTGGTGCTGCCCTACCGCTCGGCCACGCAGTCGGGCATCGTGCCACTCGCGCTCGGCCACGGCGTGCCGGTGATCGCCTGCGACACCGGCGGCCTCGGCAATCAGGTCGAGCACGGACGTACCGGCTGGCTCGTCCGCGAGGAGGGCGCCGAGGCACTGGCTGACGGGATTCTCGACTTTTTCCGCGAGCGAGAGCGCCTGCCGCTGGAGGAGGGCATCAGCGACTTCCGCCGCCGCAATTCGTGGCGCGAATTCGCTTCGCAAGCTGCGACTTTTCTGGAAACGTGCAGCCGGAGATCGGCATGAATGGCGGAAAAACTGCGGTCATTGTGCTGGGCTGGAACGGTGCAGCCGATACCCTCGCCTGCCTGGCCTCACTCGCGAAGGTGCGGCAGCCAGCGTTTACGGTCATTCTGGCGGACAACGGTTCTACCGATGGCACGGTGGGCCTCGTTCGCCAGGCGTTTCCGGAGGTCGAGATTCTCGAGCTTGGGCGCAACCTCGGCTTCGCAGCCGGCAACAACGCGGCATTCCGTTCTCTGCGCGGGCGCGGCTTTGACCGCGTGGTGTTCCTGAACAACGACACCGTCGTCGATCCCGGTTTTCTCCAGCCTCTGCTCGACGAACTGCAAAAGCCGTGGGTAGGCATTGCCGCGCCGAAAATTCTCTACATGGACGATCCGGGGCGCATCTGGTACGCGGGCGGCGTGCTCGAATCAGCGACCGGGCTGATTGAGCACACCGGTATTCGCCAGCCTGACGGGCCGCGCTTCGATACGCCGGAGCCGGTCTGGTACGCCACCGGTTGCTGCCTGGCAATGAGGTGCCGCGTGTTCGAGGAGGTCGGTGGTTTTGACGAGCGGTTCCGGATGTACGGCGAGGATGTCGATCTCTCGATGAAGGTGCGCGAGCGCGGCCTCATCGTCATGTACCAGCCCGCGTCGCGTATCTGGCATCGCGTTTCGGCTTCCTCCGGCGGCGAGATGAACCTCGGCAAGCAGCTCCGTAAAAGCGGTGCGGCGATGATGCTGTTCGCCAAGCACGGCATGATCGGCGGCCTTGTGCTCTATCCGCTGCTTCTGCCCTTCCGCGCGCTGCTCGGTCTGCTGCGCTTCCAGTTTTTCAGGTGGACGTCATCGCAAGAGCGGGAAGAGGCATGACGCGCGGCCAGGAGTTTCGGACGGTCGTTGATGGCGCTTGGAGCGCTGACCCGGCCCACCGGATGCGGTGGGAGATGAGTTTGGCATTCGTCGCGGCGTCTGAAGCAATCTCGCTTCCGGTGCAGGCGGGACTCGACATTGGCGACCGCACGCCCATGACCGCCATGCTCGAAGCGCACTTCGGCTGCCGTTTCGACACGACCTCGGTCGATCTCGACACCGAGCCACTCAACGTGGCTACTCGCTATCCGGTGGTGACGGCGTTCGAGGTGATCGAGCACCTCTACAACCCGCTCCATCTTCTGCTCCAGATTCGCGCCGCGCTCGATCCCGCCCCGTCGTCGCGCCTGTTTCTCTCGACTCCGGCGAGGAAGCCGGGCTTTCTGCAAAGTCCCGACCACTTCCACGAAATGCCTCGCCGCTCACTCGAAGCGCTTCTGTCTCGCTCTGGCTTTGAGGTAGTGCGCTGCGCGGAGTTTGGCATCCGTTCGCCTCTTTTCTGCCTGCGCGGCGTCCGTCCCCTCCTGCGGTGCATTTTCGAAAAAATCAGGATTTACGAGCTTGCGGCACGGCGCTGAGCACATCGATCTCATCTGGTTCTCCGAAATCCAGTGGGACTTTCTCTCTACCCGGAAGCAGCGCCTGCTCAATCGCTTTCCGGAACAGTGGCGCATCCTCTTCGTCGAGCCGTTCGCCGTTGGCCGCCGGAGCCACTGGCTGCCCGCGAAGCGCGGGCGCGTGACGGTGGTGACCGTGCCGTTCCTCAAAAACATTCCGTCGGGTGAGCCGCAGCTTTTCGACAACGCGCTTATCCGCTGGCTTGTCGCGCTTGCAGGCCGGATGATCGCCGCATTCTGGTGCCAGGCGCTCGGCTTTTCGTCCTCTGAGCGGCTCATCGGGCTGAGCAACATCTACTGGGGCGGGGTGGCCGCCTCGATGCCGTGCCGGGTGCGTTTTTACGATGCCAACGACGATCACCTCGGTTTCACGTCCGGCCAGCCGTGGCTGCGCGAATCCATGCATCGCTTTGTCGAAAAGGCCGACCTGATTTTTTACGTGAGCAATCCGTTGCTCGACAAGCTCAGTCCACGACCGGAGCAGCGCTGCGTCGAACTCGGCAACGGCGTCGAGTTCGACCACTTCGCTGTGCCGCGTCCCGAAACGCCGGAACAGCTTTGCTCGCTACCGGGTCCGATACTCGGCTACGCTGGCGCGATGGACTGGATCGATGCCGATCTCGTCGCCTCGGTCGCCCGCGCTTGGCCGGAGTACAGCGTCGTTCTCGTTGGCCCGGCATATGCGCATGACTGGGCGGATAGGCACGTTGAGTTGTTGTCCCTGCCGAATGTTCACTGGGTCGGCAAGGTTGGCTACGACGAGCTTCCGGCGTGGGTGCAGCGCTTCGATCTGGCGCTGATGCCGCTCGAACGGAGTCCACTGAAGCGAGCTTCCAATCCGAACAAGCTCTACGAATACGCGGCGGCGGGAGTGCCGATTCTTGCCATCGACTATTGCGATGCTGTCCGCAAGGCGAGCGGCGTAGCGCATGTGGCCTCGACGCCCGAGGAGTTCGTGCGGCTCGTGACGCAGGCGCTGGCCGACGGGCGAAAAGCGGCGCGGCAGGCATTCGCCAGAGCGCACAGCTGGGAGGCGCTTGCCGAAACGATGGTGCACGAGTTGCGTAATGCCATGCAACGGAGGCTCTCGTGAAACGGGACGTGACCATCGCCAGGGAGGGAAGTATCGCGATGGCAGGATTTGCGTTCGGCCAGCTCTTCCGCTTTGGCTACAACTTCGCGGCGGCAAGGTTACTTGGCGCGGAGGCTCTCGGCACCTACGCGCTCGTGGTCGCCGTGATGCAGGTGGGCGAAGTGGTGGCTGTAGGTGGATTTGATGCGGGCTTGCTGCGCTTTGTCAGCCAGCGGGAGGGCGAAAAGCGCAAGAGCATCATCGCGTCGGCTATGAAGCGTTCGGTGCTTGCGTCGATGCTTGCCGGTGTGCTGGTGCTGCTCTTTTCGGGGGATGTTGCCGGGCTGTTGCACGGAGGCTGGCTTATGCAGCTGGCGCTGTGCAGCGCGGCGCTGGCCTTGCCGTTGTCAGTGATGACGATCATGGCAGGGGTTACCATGCAGGCGCATCACAACCTTTTACCCAAGGTGCTGGCCACGCAGGTGATTCAACCGGTGCTGCTGGTGCTCACGATGGTTGCCGCCCGTTACGCTTTGGGCGTCAGCGCGGCGCTGGCCTTGCCGTTTCTACTTGCGCCGCTGGCGGCACTCGTCTGGATTCTGCCGGGTTTCAGGCAAGTGACTGGTATCGGCCTGAGCGACGTGTGCCGCGCCTACGGCAACCGGGAGCTGTGGCAGTTCTCCCTGCCGCTGCTTGCCGTGGCACTTTTCTCGATCCTGTCGCACTGGATCGACGTGGTGATGCTCGGTTTTCTGACCGATGTGCGTACGGTTGGCCTCTACCAGTCCGCCGCACGCACGGCCGGGCTATTGCGTTCTGTACTGCTTGCATTTTCCGGGATCGCTGCCCCCATAATCGCCGGATACCATGGGCGGCAGGAAAATACAGGCATTCGGGAGACCTACGAGACAGTAAACCGCTGGATTGTGATGCTCGTCATGGTGCCGTTCCTGCTGCTCGTGCTTTTTCCTGACGAGGTGCTCTCCGTGTTTGGCAAGGGCTTCGGTGCGGGATCGACAGCGCTGGTGCTTCTGGCTGTCACGTCGCTTCTGTATGCCTCGTTTGGTCTCGGCAACACGGTGCTTGCCATGAGCGGCGGGGAGCGGCTGAGCATGATGAATCAGGCCGGGGCGCTGCTGCTTCAGACTCTTCTGCACTGGCTCCTGATCCCTCGATTTGGATTGAACGGGGCGGCCTTCTCGACGCTCGCCGTCATGGCGTTGCTGACCATCGTGCGGATGGCTGAATTGCGCTCTCAGCTGGGCATTCCGGCACTTTCGGGCAAACTCTGGAAGCCGCTCGCGGCGGGTATCGCCGTAGGGGCAATCATGCTTGCAATCAGGTACGGGGCCTCGTCGCTACCGCCGCTCATGCTGCTTGCCGTGGCAGGTGTAGCGGGAGGTTTCGTGTATATACTGCTGATCCGGGCGCTCCGGTTGGAACGGGAGGAGATGGAAGTTATTTTAAATTTTATGCCTTTTCTGAAACGTCAAAGAACGAACGCCGCGCCGTGAAAAAAGCCCCTTGGCCGTCCCTGGTCGCCATAGCCCTGTTAGCCCTTCTGCTCGTTGTGCCTTTCGGCCCGCTTCTCACCCTGCGCTTCGTGCCGGGTTCGCCGGACAGCGTCGCGCCGATGGCGCTCGACAAAGCGCTCGAAGCATTGCAGGCGCAATCCGGCCGCTACCCGCTCTGGCAGCCCTGGACATTTTCGGGAATGCCCACCGTCGAGGCCTTCAGCTACCTGAGCGAGCTCTATCTGCCGAACCTGCTGTTCGGATTCCTGCATTTCGACCCGATGTACATTCAGCTTCTGCATCTCGTGTTTGCCGGAATGGGCGGCTTCGTGCTCGCGCGGCGGCTTGGTCTCGGCAGCATTCCTGCGTTCCTCTCGGGGTCGGCCTTTATGCTCAATCCCTACATGACCGCCATGCTCGTGTATGGTCACGGTAGTCAGCTCATGACGGCGGCGTACATGCCGTGGGTTTTCTGGGCGGCGCTTCGCCTCAGCGAAAAGGGCCGCCTTGCCGACGCGGGACTACTGGCGCTGATGCTCGGCTTGCAGCTCCAGCGCGCGCATGTGCAGATCGCGTGGTACACCTGGATGCTCGCTGTGCCGCTGCTCGTGGTGAAGATTCTGATCGACACGAAGCCGCCCGGCGTTTCGAAGGGGAAGGTCGGAGTGCTCGCCCTCGCGGCGCTCGCGCTTGGCGGGGCTATCGCCTTGCAGGTCTATCTGCCTGCGCTCGGCTATCTGCCTTTCTCAGCGCGTTCGGGGGCTGGCGATGCCGCCGAGGCTTATCGCTACGCAACGCTGTGGTCGATGCATCCGCTGGAGCTGATTACCTACCTGATGCCCGGCGCGTTCGGCTTTGGCGGCATCACCTACTGGGGCTTCATGCCCTTCACCGATTTTCCCCACTACGCGGGCCTCGTCGTGCTTGGCTTCGCCATTGCCGGAGTCGTCGCTGGTCGCAAAAAGCCGATGGTGCTGTTCCTTTCCGCCATGACGGCGCTGGCGCTTCTGCTCTCATTCGGCAACTTTTTCAGCCCGGTGTATGACCTTTTCTACTACTTCGCGCCAAAGTTCAGCTCCTTCCGGGTGCCGTCGATGGCGCTCGTCGTCGTGGCGCTCTGCCTTGCGCTGCTTGCCGGGTATGGGCTTCAGGCGTGGCTCGACAGGCCGCTGGTAGAATCGTCTCCCGTGTTCAAGTGGGGCGGTCTCGTCATCGGTGTGGCGGCAGTGTTCTTTCTCGCGTTTGAAGGGGAACTCAAACAACTGCTTCGCGCTGCCTTTCCTGCGGTGCAGATCGACAACTACGATCTGGTTCCGATGGTCGGCAATCTTCGCTGGGAGCTGTGGAGCGGGAGCCTCTTCGTGCTGATCGTTGTGGCGGCAGCCATTGCTGGCCTGTTGTGGATCGCCGCGCGGGGCATGATCGGGGCGAGAGCGGTGGCCATCGTACTGGTTGCGCTGTCGTGCGCCGACCTCGGCTGGATCGACCATCGCATCGTCTCTCCCGATGACCACTCCTTGCGGGTTTCACCGCTGGTTGAACGCACGGCGCTTGACCGAGCGCTCGAAGGTGATGAGATCACCCGCTTCCTTGCCAGCCGCCCGGGCGTGTTCCGGATTTATCCGGCAGGCCGCCTTTTCACTGAAAACAAGTTCAGCCTTGCTGGCATCGAATCGGTTGGCGGCTACCATGCAGCCAAGCTCGGAGTCTATCAGGAGCTGCTCGCCCGTACCGACAATCTGGCCAACCTCGATGTGTTGCGGATGCTGAACGTAGGCTATGTGCTCAGCCCTGCACCGATCGACAATCCTGCGCTGAAGGCGGTGGCTGCCGGGAAGCTCAATCTCATTTCCGGCGAAGTGCCGGTTGCGGTGTATGAGCTTGCGGGCTCGATGCCGCGAGCCTGGTTCGCGCCGTGGGCTGTCGCCGTTCAGAGCGACGATGAGGCCATCGCGGCGGTCATGGCCGGGCGGGGTGCCGACGGCGGAGCATTTGTGACCGGAGTTCCGTGGCAGGGGATGGAGCGTTTTTCGACCGGCACGGTGCTCTCAATGCAGCGGAGCGCCGAATCGATCGCGATGAAGGTTCGTGCGGAGGGCGACGCTTTGCTCGTGCTCAGCGAAGTCTTCTATCCCGAGCGATGGAAGCTTACAGTCGATGGCCGCGAGCAGCCGACGCTCAAAATCGATGGCATCATTCGTGGCATAGCAGTGCCACCGGGCGAGCACGAGGTGCGGTTCGTCTATGACCGGAGCCGTTTCGAAACGGGCCGGACGGTCTCGCTCGTCGCCACGCTCCTGTCGATCGGTCTCATCGCCGCTGGAATCGTTACCGGAAGAACGTCATCGAAAACCATCAAATCTTCGGACAAGCCGTGAGAAAAGTCCTGATCCTTACCCGCAACTTTCCGCCATACGTCACCGGCAGCGCATCGAGGGTATGGAAGTTCGCCTCAAATTTCACCACCATTGGCTGGGAGCCGGTTGTCGTCGCCCCTCCCGCCATCGCCGGCATGGCTGGGGGCGTGAAGTCTGGCGCGAATCCCGTCAATGAGGTGTGCCGCATTGCCCCCGACCTTGATGCCGGTGAACTCGACGCGGCAGGCCGGTGCGCACTGTTGCATGGGCAGGAGGTTCCTGGTACGACGGGGCTGTTCAAGGGACGGCAGGCCAAATCGTTCAAAAGCGCGACTGACGGCGAACTCTGGCTGAAAAATGCCACGGCCACGGTCGAGCGGCTGCTCGAAGAGGATCAGGAGATCGAGCTGCTCTATGCCCAGGGGCCGCCTCTGGAGCCGCTCTGGCTCGCATTTGACATCGCCCGGAAGCACTCGCTGAACATCATGCTCGACATCACCGAGCCGCTCGATCCGTCGATGCCCCGGCCCGGTGCATCCCGTTCCTCCGCGGCGGCCAAAGCCGAGGAGCAGGTCATGCTCTCGGGCGTGCCGATCTTGACGCCGAACCGCCTTCTCAAGGAGTATTTCCTGAAAAAATACCACGGCAAGCTCGACAACAACCTTGTGACCATCGTGCCCCCAGCCTTTGATCCGTCACATCCGGCATTCAGGCGGCAGGAGCCGAACCGTTCAGGCACAGTGCTGCGCATCGCGTTGCTGGTGGCCGATTTGCCTGTTGCCAATCTCAAGGCGCTCGTCTCCGGCCTTGAGGCCTGGATACAGGCAGACGGCATCATCGCCGGAGGCATCGAGATCGTGCTTCTCGGCGATGGTGTGCCGGAGCTTCTGCGCCGCACTGCCAAAAAACGGGTCCGGAAACTCTTCACCGTTGATGCAACCGGCGGAATCGACAGTGAGCTGGAGGAGTGCAGGAAGACAGCGTTTTTCTGTGCCGTGCTGGGGAACTCCGCGGCCAGCGCAAGCATTGTGCCGGATCGCCTGGTCGACGCGCTTGGCATGGGCCTGCCCTTGTGCGTCATCGCGCCCGATGGCGAAGCGTCGCGGCTGGTGCTCGATGCCGGCGGCATGTCTGCGCCCGCCGGAGACGCAAAAGCGATCATGGAGCTGTTCCGTGCGATGGCTTCTGCCTGGTCGTTCGGGAACCTGCACAGCACGCCTGACTGGCTCCGGGAGAAGCACGCCATCGGCACCGTCATGCACGAGCTGACGAGAGCGATCGCCAGCCAGCCATTGCATTGAGGCTTTATTGTTCGGGCTTTTGATTCGATCTGCTGATTTGCCAATCCGGAACCGGCAGGCCGTCAAACCGGTTTGCCTCATGAACGAAGAAGGGTAACCATTGAGGAGCCGCCGATGAAGAACAAGCAGCCCGTACCACATCCGCTTCACGGACATGCCCACAAGCGGAAGTATGAAAAACGGCTCTTCAGGAGCCGCCACAAATCGATCGGCCAGCCGCCGGGCTCGCTCATCCATATCGGCGAATAGAAGGTCGAGAAGGCTGAAATCACGGTCATCGGCTATGACGAAAAGCAGACGGTCACGATGTCCGTCAGCGATGCCGCAGAGTGCTTCGCCCTGAAAGAGAAATTCAAAGTGCTCTGGATCAATGTCGATGGCCTGCACGAAACTGGCGTGATCGAAAAGCTCGGGGAGCTGTTCGGCATCGATCCGCTGACGCAGGAGGACATCCTGCACACTGGCCAGCGCCCGAAGGTTGAGGATTTCGAACGCTACCTCTTCCTGTCGCTCCAGATGCTCGACTTCAACCGCGAGACCGGCGAAATCAGCCAGGAACAGCTGAGCATCGTGCTCGGCCCCGGCTGGCTCATCACCTTTCAGGAAAAGCCGGGCGACACGTTCGACGCCCTCCGGCAGCGGATCGGCAGCAGCAACGCCAAAGTCAGAAAGCACGAGGCCGATTTTCTTGCTTACGCCCTCGTCGATTCGGTTGTTGACCACTACTTCTCGATACTCGAAGAGATCGAGAACCGGATCGATATGCTGGACGCCGACCTGATGGCCACCTTCAGCCAGGAGACCTTCAATGCCCTCAACGCGCTCAAGCGGGAGCTGATCATGTTCCGCAAAGCGGTCTGGCCGTTGCGGGAGATCATCGGCAGCGTCGCGAGAGACGACTTCGCCGTGGTGGGGGACCTGGTCGAGCACTATTTCCGGGATGTGTATGACCACGTCATTCTCGTGATCGACACGGTCGAGGTGTTCCGGGAGATCGTCACCAGCATGCACGAAACCTGGCTGGCCGGCGTCAACAACCGGATGAACGAAATCATGAAGTTCCTCACCATGATCGCCACGATCTTCATGCCGCTGTCGTTCATTGCCGGGGTTTACGGCATGAACTTCAAATAAATGCCGGAACTGAACCTCTGGTGGGGCTACTACGCCGTGCTCGGCCTCATGGTGCTGATCGTTCTGGGTTTCATGAAATATTACCGGTCGAGGAAATGGTTCTGAAGGAATGGTTTATCAGGCCCGGCCAGATGCGGGGAAACCTGACCGGACTGAAATTCACAAACACATCCGCACCTACTTTTTCTTGCTGCCGACAAAATAGGTCAGTCCTGCGGTGACGAGCGCAATTGCCCCGCCAAGCCAGATCAGTTCCTGTTCACCGTGCCATTGCACCACATGGCCGAGAAAGACGACCGACATCACCACGACGATGACGCCGATCAGCTTGTTTTTCAGATCGTCGAGGGTATGAATGACCAGCCAGTGTGGCAATTCGAGTGTATCGTCGATGAACAGTTCGTACAGCCCCAGCGAGATGATGAAAAAGACTGTGCCTAGCAGGAACAGATCGATGCTCTCAATGAAGCCGAGCACGAGCATCTTGCCGGTTTTACCGGAAATTTCTGCGTGCATGACCGTATCGGCAATAAGCTGAACCACCGAAATACCCCCATACAGAAGCAGTGTCAGTGCGGCAAGAAACGTTCCCGCAACTGCGATGATTACAAGGTACCGGCTTGAAGAGAGCAGTCGCTGCATGGTGATTGGTTTATGGGTTGATAGCCGTTGTTGTTGCAGCGCATAAGTTAGGTAATGGATGGGTGAAATGGAACAGTTCTGGTGAGTGCAGACAAGCGCAGCAACGCTACTCTTTTTTTTGTTGGCAGATTGCGGCTGTAATGGAGTGGGCGTTTTCTTTCGACCTTTGAAGGGCTTACAACACATAACGTTACTTCTCACCACGCTTTTTCACGGAGTTATCGAATGCCGTCACTGGACTGGATTGGCAAGAAGGCTGTCGTCAACCATCACAAGAAGGTTGCGTTTGATCGGTTGCGGCGCCTTGCCCTCCGGTGCTCGCCGGGATGCTGACGGTGTTTCCCTCATGCTCGGCCAGTTTGCGCGCTTCTGGACCTTCACGCCGGCCAGTAACGGCAAAGCTCTCGCCCGAGCTTTCGGCTTCTACGACAACGCCCTGCGCGGCGGAGAAGTTGGCCCCGGGAATGGCTTCGCCGTGCGGTGTGTGAAGGATTGACATCGATCTTTTCGCTGTAGCAAAACGCAAGAGATAACCAACTCACTTCTCATTAGCCTGTTTATCTGTCAAGAATGAATGCCGGGTTATTCTTTTTATTGCTCGACTTTGAGTGAGTCTGTTTCAGGTTACGGTCGAAAGAGCGCAAGCACATCAGCGTATCGCCTGCCGTTTATAGCTATCTCTTCGTTTGTGAACAGGCTCCATGTTTTTTCTCTTACGTTCCTTTTTGCTGATGGTGATCGCGGGAGAGTTGTGAGAGCACGAAGTCGATAAGCTGTTCAGAGTTCGATATACTCACCGTTTTGCAGCGAGTAGCGGCGAAGGTTCAACGGTTCGTTGTTGTCGAGCTGGATGGCCAGCGCGGTGGCGAAGCCGCACATGTAGTCGAACACGGGCGTGATGCAGGTGAGGCTCCGGTTGGCTCCGAATGGCATCTTGAAGCGAGTCATGCGGTACTGCGTGGCGACATCGAAGGCGGCAAGGCCGTGTTCGAGCGGCCAGCCGCTGGCTTTGATCAGGGCTTCCTTGATGCTCCATATCCGGATGAATGCCTTGTTTTTTTCGCGACTGGGCAGGTTGACGATGATCGCGTACTCCTCGGCGGAGAAGTATTTGCGGGCCAGCAGATCGATGTCATCCACTGTTCGTATCCTTTCGATGTCAACGCCCATTTCAGGGTGTTTTGAAAAAGCGTAGACAATCTGACGGCCTGAATGGGAGAGGTTGAAGTAGAGGCCAGTGTTTTCGGGGAAGGTCATGAACGGCTTGCCGACCTGCGTGCTTGAGAACCGGATCAGGGACGGTTCAATGCTGAGCGTCTCGCCAAGCAGAAGCCGGAGAAGACCTCTGCGGAGAAGAAAGTTATGTCGGTCGTTGTCGAAACGAAATCGATCGGCTTTTTCTTTTTCCTCATCGGTAAGCGTTTCGAAAAGCTTTTCTTCCGGAATTCCGGCGATGTGCGTGTCGGTATGGATGAGGGTGACGGCCTCTTTCGAAATAATCATCATTTCATGTCTCAGGTTCTGGACGGCCGTGGTTCCATTTCGCGCGCCTCGTTCCGTTTTGCTCAATCTACGATTTTTTGACTGGCATCGTTCCCGGAGCGTGATCACTCCAGAGCGCTCGTTGCACAAGCCTCGGAGGGGGGACGGATTTCAGGAAGTGGCGTAAACCGGATTCAATTCCAAGAGAAAAACGTTCACGTGGCAGGTTTTGCCTGGTATTCAGCAGATGAGAATCGCTCAATTTAATCTTATTCGGGTTTGGCGGGCGATAAAAATGGATAAAAGAGGCAGGTAAGTCAAAAAAACGATAGATGAGATTTTGTTTTTTGAGGTAATTCTTTTACTTTGGTCGTCCTTATGGTTTTCCCTGAATGATTTTTCATCAGAAGTCTCAAACGAAATAGAAAAGAGTTTACTGTATGCCGACGATTCAGCAGCTTATCAGGCACGGAAGAAGTATGAAGGCGTCAAAGACCGCCTCACCAGCTCTGGAAAAATGCCCTCAGAAAAGGGGTGTTTGCACCCGTGTCTACACGACTACCCCAAAAAAGCCGAACTCCGCGCTTCGCAAGGTCGCTCGTGTCAGGCTGTCCAACAAGATTGAAGTGACGGCTTACATTCCGGGTGAGGGTCATAACCTTCAGGAGCACTCCATTGTGCTGATTCGTGGCGGAAGGGTGAAGGATCTTCCTGGTGTCCGTTATCATATCGTTCGCGGCTCCCTCGATACGTCGGGTGTCGCTGATCGCAAGCAGAGTCGCTCCAAGTACGGGGCCAAGGTTCCGAAGGCTGGTGCTGCTCCTGCGAAGAAGAAATAAAACTGAATCTTAACTCGGATTATAATGGCAAAGAAGGGTTCCGGATACGGACCGCGCGGCGGCGATTTTCGTTACAACGATGAGGCGGTTGCTCGTCTGATCAATGCAATCATGCTCGATGGCAAGAAGGTTGTGGCGACCAAGATTGTGTATGATGCTTTTGATATTATTGCGAACAAGGTTGAGGGTGGTGATGCTCTTGAGGTTTTCCGCAAGGCGATGGGCAACGTCGCTCCGCTGGTCGAGGTTCGCAGCAAAAGGGTTGGTGGCGCTACCTACCAGATTCCGATGGAGGTTCCGGCTTCCAGGAGAACCGCACTGGCTTTCCGCTGGATCAAGCAGTTTGCGGCCCGTCGTGGCGGTCGTTCGATGGCCGAGAAGCTCGCGGCTGAGCTGCTCGATGCTTCCAACGAGCAGGGCGCTTCGGTAAAGAAGCGTGACGAGGTGCATCGCATGGCTGAGGCCAACAAGGCATTTGCTCACTTCAGGTTCTGAGTCTGTAGGCAAGAAAGAATTACTTAAAAAACGATCGATTTATGGCACGGCAGGTTGCGTTAGATAGAGTCAGAAATATTGGTATCATGGCCCACATCGATGCGGGCAAGACCACGACGACAGAGAGGATTCTCTATTACACGGGTCGCCTGCACAAGATGGGCGAGGTGCATGAAGGTGGCGCCACCATGGACTGGATGGAGCAGGAGAAGGAGCGTGGTATCACGATTACTTCCGCTGCGACAACCTGTTTTTGGACTCCGAAATACGGCAATTACGCCGGTCTCAATCACAGGATCAATATTATTGATACTCCCGGCCACGTTGACTTCACGGTCGAGGTGGAGCGTTCCCTTCGTGTGCTCGATGGAGCGGTTGCGCTATTCTGTGCTGTGGGCGGTGTCGAGCCCCAGTCTGAAACCGTCTGGCGTCAGGCTAACAAGTATGGCGTTCCGAGGATCGCCTATGTTAACAAGATGGATCGCGTCGGCGCGAATTTCTTCGAGACTGTCAAGGCTATTCGCGAGCGTCTCGGTGCCAACCCGGTACCGATTCAGATCCCGATCGGTCAGGGCGAGGTCTTCGCCGGCTTCGTCGATCTGATCCGCATGAAGGGGATTATCTACGACAAGGAAGATGGTAGCACCTACACCGAAGTTGAAATTCCGCACGATCTTGAAAACGAGGCTCGCACCTGGCGCATCAACATGCTTGAGGCTGTTTCCGAGCTCGACGAGACCCTTCTTGAAAAATATCTTAACGGTGAGGACATTACTGAAGAGGAGATCCGCACCGTGCTTCGCCAGGCTACCCTGGGTGTGACTATCGTTCCGGTGCTCTGCGGTTCGTCCTTCAAGAACAAGGGCGTGCAGTTCATGCTGGATGCCGTGATCGATTACCTGGCTTCGCCGGTCGATGATGGTGAAGTGGAGGGGCATGATCCGAAAACTGAAGAACCGATCGTCCGTCAGCCGAAAGACGAGGAGCCGTTCGCTGCGCTTGCTTTCAAGATTGCGACCGATCCGTTCGTCGGCAAGCTTACCTTCTTCCGGGTCTATTCAGGCGTGCTCAATGCAGGCAGCTACGTGCTCAACTCGACTACCGGCAAAAAGGAGCGTGTTGGTCGCGTTTTGCAGATGCACTCCAACAAGCGCGAGGAGCGTGATGCTGTGTATGCTGGCGATATCGCCGCTGCCGTTGGTCTCAAGGATGTGAGGACCGGTGATACGCTCTGCGACGAAAGCAAGCCGATTGTACTTGAAAAGATGGTTTTCCCCGAACCGGTTATCGAGATTGCGGTTGAGCCAAAAACCAAGGCGGATAATGACAAACTCGGCATGTCTCTTGCCAAGCTTGCCGAAGAGGATCCGACCTTTAGGGTGAAAACTGATGAGGAAACCGGTCAGACGCTTATCGCGGGTATGGGTGAGCTTCATCTCGAAATTCTGGTTGATCGTCTGAAGCGCGAATTCAAGGTCGAGGCCAACGTTGGTCAGCCGCAGGTGGCCTATCGCGAAACCATTCGCGGTACGGTTGAATACGAAGGCAAGTTTGTTCGCCAGTCTGGCGGTAAAGGTCAGTTCGGTCTGGTTGTGCTTAGGGTTGAGCCGCTCGAAGAGGGCAAAGGCTATGAGTTTGTCGATGAGATCAAGGGTGGCGTGATTCCGAAAGAGTATATCCCCGCAGTCAACGCAGGTATCCAGGAGGCAATGAAAGACGGTGTTGTCGCCGGCTTTCCGATGCAGGATATCAAGGTTACACTGATCGACGGTAAGTACCACGAGGTTGACTCTTCGGAAATGGCATTCAAGATTGCAGGTTCAATCGGCTTCAAGGGTGCGGCCAAAAAGGCCAATCCGGTGCTGCTCGAACCGATTATGAAGGTTGAGGTCATCACTCCGGAAGAGTATCTCGGCGATGTGATGGGTGATCTCTCGGGACGTCGCGGTCACATCGAAGGCATGGGTCAGCGTGCTGGTGCCCAGTTTGTCAGCGCAAAAGTGCCGCTGTCTCAAATGTTCGGCTACTCGACTGATCTCCGATCGATGACTCAGGGCCGCGCGAACTACTCGATGGAGTTCGAGAGCTATCGCGAGGTTCCTCGCAACATCGCCGAAGCACTGCAAGAGAAGAGGGTTGGCAAGGATTCCGAATAACAGTTTTTCATCACCGCATTACTAAACAGATAACCGACAGGGAGAAGAGTTATGGCTAAAGAGTCATACAAGAGGGATAAACCTCACGTAAATATTGGTACAATCGGTCACGTTGACCACGGTAAAACCACTCTTACCGCTGCAATCACCAGCGTTCTCGCCAAGCAGGGCATGGCAACTTTACGTGAGTTCAGTGACATCGACAAAGCTCCCGAAGAGAGAGAGCGCGGTATCACCATCTCGACGGCACACGTCGAGTATCAGACCGCAAAGCGTCACTACGCTCACATTGATTGCCCTGGTCACGCTGACTATATCAAAAACATGATCACCGGTGCGGCCCAGATGGACGGCGCTATCCTCGTCGTTGCCGGTACCGACGGCCCGATGCCCCAGACCCGTGAGCACATCCTGCTTGCCCGTCAGGTGAACGTTCCTGCGCTGGTCGTCTTCCTGAACAAGGTTGACATCGCTGATCCGGAACTTCTTGAGCTGGTCGAGATGGAGCTTCGTGAGCTTCTTACCGAATACGGCTTCCCTGGCGACGATATTCCGATCATCAAAGGTTCGGCACTCAAGGCGCTCGAGGGGGATCCGGAGGCTGAGAAGCAGATTATGGAACTCATGGACGCCGTTGACAGCTACATTCCGCAGCCTGTCCGTGACATTGACAAGCCGTTCCTAATGCCGGTCGAAGACGTGTTCTCCATCTCTGGTCGCGGTACCGTCGGTACTGGTCGTATCGAGAGGGGCCGCATCAAGGTTGGCGACGAAGTCGAGATCGTCGGTATCAAGCCGACCGCAAAATCGGTTGTTACCGGTATTGAAATGTTCCAGAAGACCCTCGACGAAGGTCAGGCAGGCGATAACGCAGGTCTGCTTCTCCGTGGTGTTGACAAGAATGCGCTCGAGCGCGGCATGGTTATCGCCAAGCCGGGTTCGATTACCCCACACACCAAGTTCAAGGCTGAGGTTTACATCCTGAAGAAGGAAGAGGGTGGCCGTCACACTCCGTTCTTCAACGGCTATCGTCCGCAGTTTTACTTCAGAACCACCGACGTTACCGGTTCGGTGACCCTTCCTGAGGGCGTCGAAATGGTTATGCCTGGTGACAACCTCTCCATCGATGTCGAGCTGATCGCTCCTATCGCCATGGAAGAGAGCCTCAGGTTCGCAATCCGCGAAGGCGGCCGTACGGTTGGTGCCGGTTCGGTAACCAAAATCGTCGAGTGATCGGATTGATCGTTATCCCGGGGCGAGGCAGCGCTCTCGCCCCTTTTTTATTGAAACCATCGAAACAGGGATAGACCAGTGGCTGTTCAGCAAAAGATCAGGATCAAGCTCAAGTCGTACGACCATAGCCTCGTTGATAAATGGGCTTTAAAGATTATCGATGTGGTCAAGCAGACGGAGGCCATCATTTTTGGCCCCATTCCGCTGCCCACGAAAACTCATGTTTATACGGTCAACCGTTCACCTCATGTGGACAAAAAATCCCGTGAGCAGTTCGCATTTTCATCGCACAAGAGGTTGATCGAGATCATCAACCCGACGGCCAGAACGATTGATATGCTCATGAAGCTTGAGCTTCCGAGCGGCGTTGATGTGGAAATCAAGTCATAACGTGTTTTAAAGTAAATAGAAAAGCTAATCGGATATGGGTGCGATTCTCGGGAAAAAAATCGGCATGACCCGTTTATACAATGATAAACGCGAAGCAGTTCCCTGCACGGTGATTCAGGCCGGGCCGTGTTATGTGACTCAGGTAAAGAGCACGGAAAAAGATGGCTACGAAGCCTATCAGCTCGGTTTTGGCGAGCGTGATGAAAAAAAGGTCTCCAAGCCTCTGGCAGGCCATTACAAAAAAGCTGGCAAGAATCCCGGATACATTCTGTCCGAAGTCAGCAAGAGTCTGATTGTTGGGGAACTCGAAGCTGGTGCTACCGTGCCCGTCGATGTCTTCAAGGAAGGCGACAAGGTCAATGTGCTCGGTGTCACCAAGGGTAAAGGTTTTGCCGGTGTCGTCAAGCGTCACAACTTCGGTGGCGGTTCCAGAACGCACGGTCAGTCCGACAGGCTCAGGGCCCCGGGTTCGGTTGGTGGTTCGTCCGACCCTTCGAGAACCTTTAAGGGCACCAGAATGGCAGGCAGAATGGGTGGAAAAAACAAGACGGTTCAGAATCTTGTGATCGTCAAGGTTATGCCTGAGTCGAATCTCATCGTCGTGAAAGGCGCTGTGCCGGGACCGAAGAACTCCTATGTCAAGATTGTTTCAACAACCAAGTAAATGGTGAGTGCAGAGAACCATGGAATTAAAAGTACTCAATATACAAGGCGCAGAAACCGGTGAAGTGGTTACGCTGAACGATGAGATTTTCGCCGTTGAAGTTTCTGAACATGCTATGTACCTGGATGTGAAGGCAATTCTTGCCAATCGCCGCCAGGGGACCCATAAAGCCAAGACCCGCGCCGAAGTTCGCGGTGGCGGCAAGAAGCCGTTTCGCCAGAAAGGCACTGGTAATGCCCGCCAGGGATCAACTCGCTCCGGTCTCATGGTCGGCGGTGGTGCCATTTTCGGCCCACAGCCTCGCACCTACGATCAGAAGGTCAACCGCAAGGTCAAGCAGCTCGCCCGCCGTTCGGCGTTGAGCGCCAAGGCCGCTGCCGGTCAGATCGTCGTGGTCGATGATTTCAGTTTTGAGGCTATCAAGACCCGTCCGGTTGCCGATATGCTTAAAAATCTCGGTCTCGCAGAAAAGAAGACTCTGCTCATGATGCCGCATCACGACAACGTGGTCAGCACCTCCGGCAGAAATATCGAGAAGCTCAACGTCATGGTCGCTGATCAGGCTTCGACCTATGATATTCTCAACAGCCAGGTCGTGCTTTTCCAGAAGGGCGCCCTGCAGAAAATAGAAGAAACATTAGGGTAATTACCGTTTGCCAGTAAAAAGGAGAAGATTGCAATGAAAAACCCGTTGCTGCGCCCGTGGCTGACTGAAAAGAGCACGAAACTCACCGAGCAAAAAGGCCAGTATGTGTTCCAGGTCAAGATAGATGCTGATAAGTTTGATATCAAGAAAGCCGTCGAAGAGAAGTTCGGTGTCGATGTCGTTTCCATCCGTACCATCAACTGCCTCGGCAAGTCAAAGCGTCAGTACACCCGCAAAGGGCTCATCGCCGGCAAGAAGAGCGACTGGAAAAAAGCGATCGTGACCCTTGGCGATGGCCAGACGATCGATTACTATGCCAAGCCGGCTGAAAAGAGCGAGAAATAAGATTATCAACTGGATAAGATAAATAGTACGATGGCAATCAGGAAATTAGCGCCGGTTACTCCGGGCACGAGGTTCGCCTCATATGCAGGTTTCGATGAGATCACCAAGAGTACTCCCGAGAAAAGCCTTCTTGTGCCGATCAAGAGGACTGGAGGACGCAACAGCACCGGTCGCGTGACCTCTCGCCACATGGGCGGTGGTCACAAGAGGTTCTACCGTATCATCGATTTCAAGCGCAACAAGGACAACGTGCCTGCAAAAGTTGCCGCGATCGAATATGACCCGAACCGATCAGCAAGGATTGCACTTCTTCATTATGTTGATGGAGAAAAACGTTATATTCTCGCTCCCAAAAATCTGAAGGTCGGCGACCGCATCGAAAGCGGCGAAAAGGTGGATATCAAGGTTGGCAATACCATGCCGCTGAAAAACATCCCGATCGGTTCCGATGTACACAATATTGAGCTGAAGATCGGAAAAGGCGGACAGATAGCAAGGTCAGCCGGCGCATATGCCGTGCTTGCTGCTCGTGAAGGCAACTACGCAACCCTGAAGATGCCGTCAGGCGAAATCAGGAAAGTGCGCATCGAGTGCCGTGCAACCATCGGCGTTATTGGAAACGCTGAGCACGAGAACATCAGCCTCGGTAAAGCAGGACGCAGCCGCTGGCTCGGTATTCGTCCCCAGACCCGTGGTATGGCCATGAACCCGGTTGATCATCCGATGGGTGGTGGTGAAGGTAAATCGAAATCTGGTGGCGGCAGAAAGCATCCGAAGTCTCCTTGGGGGCAGCTTGCTAAGGGTCTGAAGACCAGAAATAAGAAAAAAGCCTCGACGAAGTTGATCGTCCGCGGCAGAAAAGCCAAGTAACATAGCGGTAACAAACAACAAGCAGAGAGAATTATGCCAAGATCATTGAAAAAGGGCCCGTTCATCGAATTCAAGCTGGAAAAGCGGATCCTTGATATGAACAGCAAAGGTGAGAAGAAGGTGGTGAAAACCTGGTCGAGAAGCTCGATGATCTCTCCTGATTTTGTCGGTCACACCGTAGCGGTTCATAACGGCAAGACCCATGTGCCAGTGTACGTTACCGAAAACATGGTCGGCCACAAACTTGGCGAATTCGCTCCGACCAGGTTGTTCCGCGGCCATGCGGGCGGCAAGGCTGAAAAGGGCGGTTCGGCACCCAGGAAAAAATAAACTGAATAACGCGGAAAGGTAAGAGATATCATGCAAGCTAAAGCAATTTTACGGCATACACCGACGTCGCCCAGAAAAATGCGGCTCGTGGCCGGCCTTGTTCGTGGCAAGCGGGTCGATCAGGCGAAAGCCATCCTGCACAACTCCACCAAAAGCGCTTCCCGTAACGTGATGGTTACGCTCAAATCGGCTGTGGCGAACTGGTCGCAGCTCAATCCTGACGAAAGGCTCAACGATAACGAGCTGTTCGTCAAAGCGATCTTCGTCGATGAAGGTCCTTCGCTCAAGAGGCTCCTGCCGGCTCCGATGGGCCGCGCCTACAGGATTCGCAAGCGTTCGAATCACCTGACCATTGTCGTGGACAAGGTTGAGAACAAGGTAACCAAATAAAACAAGGAGATAGCATTGGGTCAGAAAGTAAATCCAACTGGATTCAGACTGGGAATCATCAAAGACTGGACTTCCCGCTGGTACGATGACGGACCGGTTATCGCCGAAAAGATCAAGCAGGATCAGGTTATCCGCAACTACGTCCATGCAAGGCTGAAGAAAGAGAAAGCCGGCATAGCTAAGATTGTTATCGAGCGCACGACCAAGCATATCAAGATCAATATCTATGCGGCTCGTCCGGGCGCTATCGTTGGCCACAAGGGTGAGGAGATCAATAACCTTTCCCAGGAGCTGACTCGCATCACCGGCAAAGAGGTCAAGATCGATGTCATCGAAGTGATCAAGCCGGAAATCGAAGCGCAGCTCATCGGCGAGAATATCGCTTATCAGCTTGAAAATCGCGTCTCCTTCCGCCGTGCCATGAAGATGGCGATCCAGCAGGCGATGCGTGCCGGCGCTGAAGGCGTCAGGATTCGCTGTGCAGGCCGTCTCGGCGGTGCTGAAATTGCTCGTGCCGAGCAATACAAAGAAGGAAAGATTCCGCTTCACACGCTCCGCGCCAACGTCGATTACGCAAGCGTGACCGCTCACACCATCGCCGGTGCTATCGGCATCAAGGTCTGGGTGTACAAGGGCGAGGTTCTCGTGCAGAGGCTCGACGCCATTGAAGAGGAAGAGATGAAGAAAATGCAGGAACGCCGTGGTGATTCCCGTGGCAGGGGTCGTGGCGATGGGCGCGGAGCAAAACGCCGCCGCCGTCCCGCCAAGAAGGCCTGACCTGACCCAAGTACCATATAATTTGAAACTGAGAGAATGGAGTTGCCGGTATGTTAATGCCAAAGAGGGTTCAATACAGAAAGACGCAGCGTGGCCGCATGAAGGGCAACGCCCAGCGTGGAACGGCGGTAACGTTTGGCTCCTTCGGCCTGAAGGCTATGGAGCCGGCATGGATCACCAGCCGCCAGATCGAAGCCGCTCGTATCGCGATGAACCGTTATATGAAGAGGGATGGAAAAATCTGGATCAGGATTTTTCCTGATAAGCCGGTTTCTAAGAAGCCTGCGGAGACCCGAATGGGTTCCGGTAAAGGTTCCCCAGAGTTCTGGGTTGCCGTCGTCAAGCCGGGCCGCGTTATGTTCGAAGCGGATGGCGTGCCGCGTGAGGTCGCTGTAGAGGCCTTTAGGCTTGCTGCCAAGAAGCTGCCGATCAAGACAAAGTTCATCGTCAGGCCAGATTACGAAGGATAAGGTGCAATCTAACCGCCAGAGAAGTGTATTATGAAAAACTATGAAATAGCGGCCATGGACAAAAAAGAGCTCCTCTCAAAGATTAAAGAGCTCGAAAACAGACTGGCCGATCTCAACTTTTACCAGGCGATCGAACCGGCGCAGAACCCGATGGTGTTCCGTAATTTGAAGCGGGATATCGCCCGGATGAAAACCAGGCTCACCCAGATCGACAGGCAGGAAAAAAGCAACGCCTGATAGTGGGTGCGTCAGTAAACAAACAGGAAGAATAACAAATGGACAACGCAGCAATGTCAAGTGGAGCTGAAACGAGGGGCAGAAAGAAGAGCTGGTTGGGCAAGGTTGTAAGCGATAGCATGGATAAGGGTATCGTTGTTGCCGTCGAGCGCAGGGTTCAGCATCCGGTCTACAAGAAGTACTTCAAGAAGACAACCCGTCTGATGGCTCATGACGAGAACAATGAGGCAGGTGTCGGCGATCTGGTGAGGATCACCGAATGCAGGCCGCTCAGCAAGAACAAGAGCTGCCGGCTTGTTGAAATCGTCGAAAAGGCCAAGTAACGGATTTATTATCATTTAAAGGGGTTAATGCAGGATGATCCAGAAAGAGACTAACCTGGTTGTCGCCGATAATAGCGGAGCGAAAAAAGTACGGTGCATTCATGTTTTCGGCGGTACCGGCAGGCGTTATGCCGCGCTTGGAGACCAGATCATGGTATCGGTTAAGGCTGCGGTTCCTGGCGGCGTCGTCAAGAAAAAAGATGTCTGCAAGGCAGTTGTGGTCAGGTGCGTCAAGGAGCAGAAAAGAAAAGATGGTTCCTATATCAGGTTTGACGAGAATGCCGTCGTGCTGCTTAATGCACAGGGCGAGCCGAGAGGCACCCGTATTTTCGGCCCGGTGGCGCGCGAGCTTCGCGACAAAAGATATATGAAAATCGTTTCGCTGGCTCCGGAGGTTCTCTGAGAGCCGATCAGCGGGAGTAACTCAGCTGGTAGAGTCACAGCCTTCCAAGCTGTTGGTCGCGGGTTCGAGTCCCGTCTCCCGCTCACGTTCAAGAATTACTATCATACAGGTCAATCATGAAAACTGGTATCAAAAAGGTCAAGCTCCACGTCAGGAAAAACGATGAGGTAACGGTCATTGCCGGTAACGACAAGGGCAAGTCAGGTAAAGTCCTGAAGGTGTTCCCTCAGAAAGGCCGCGTGATTGTCGAGGGCGTCAACATCCGGAAGCGTCACATGCGTCCGACCCAGGGAATGCCCCAGGGGGCGATCATCGAGCGCGAGTTTCCGATTCATGTCTCGAACGTCAAGAAGAGCTGAAAGAGATTTCATTAAAAGGCAGGATGACCAAGACCATCCTGTGTAAAAAGTGCAAGCAAAAATGTCAAAAAAAGAGAGTGTAGCGCAGGAAGTTGCTATGCCTGCCCGCCTTGAGGTCTACTACCGTGAGACCGTCGTTCCGAAACTGATGGAGCGATTCAAGTACAAGAGCATCATGATGGTGCCCCGCCTTGAGAAGATTTCGGTGAACATCGGTGTTGGCGAAGCCGCACAGGAGCCGAAGCTGCTTGAAACCGCCATGCAAGAGCTTGGCCAGATCACCGGCCAGAAGCCGCAGGTTCGCAAGGCCAAGAAGGCTATCTCGAACTTCAAGCTCCGCGAGGGACAGGCCATCGGATGCCGCGTTACCCTTCGCCGCAAGATCATGTTTGAGTTCATGGACCGCTTTATCTCGGTTGCTGTGCCGAGGATCCGCGATTTCCGCGGCCTGAGCGATACGAGCTTCGATGGCCGTGGAAACTATAATGTCGGTATCCGAGAACAGATTATCTTCCCTGAGATCGACATCGACAAGGTGCCGAGAATCAATGGTATGGATATCAGCTTCGTCACCTCCGCGAAAACAGACGAAGAGGCCTACGAGCTGCTCAGCCTGCTCGGCATGCCGTTCAAGAAAAAGAACCAATAAATCATAGCCCTGTACCAAGATGGCAAGGAAAAGCATCATTGCACGAAACGAAAAGAGGAAGAAGCTCGTCGAAAAGTATGCGGCTAAACGTGAGGAGCTGAAAGCGGCAGGCGATTATCAGGCACTGAGCCAGCTTCCGAGAGATAGCTCAGCCACGAGGCTTCGCACCCGTTGCGTCCTGACCGGACGTGGCCGCGGTAACTACCGGAAGTTCGGGCTTTGCCGCAACATGTTCCGCAAACTGGCCCTCGAAGGAAAGCTTCCCGGTGTCAGAAAAGCAAGCTGGTAAGCGCGCCTGCGGAGATCAAGAGAAAGATGTCTGTTCATTTACGAATGTAACCAACTGTTAGAGCCATGCCCGTAACGGATTCCATAGCCGATTTTATCACCCGGATCAGAAACGCCGGAAGTGCAAAAAACAAGACGACCGATATTCCTTATACCAGAGTCAGGGAAAATCTCTCGAAGCTTCTTCTCGAAAAGGGATACATCAAGAACTACACGGTGATCACCTCCGAGCAGTTTCCTTTCATTCGTGTCGAGCTGAAATACATGCAGGATGGCCAGCACGCCATCAAGGAGATCAGCCGGGTCAGCAAACCTGGCCGCAGGGTCTATCAGGGTAAGGATATCAAGCGATACCTTGGCGGGCTTGGTCTTTTCATCCTTTCGACCTCGAAAGGCATCTTGACCGACAAGGAAGCGCGCGAACAGAACGTCGGAGGCGAGGTGCTGTTCCGTATTTATTAATTTCATAAGCCAAAGAGCATCAGTTTACCATGTCAAGAATAGGAAAAATGCCGATCAGGCTTGCCGATCAGGCTCAGGTCGAGGTCAAGGAGAATATGATCAACGTGACCGGTCCGAAGGGGGCGCTTTCTCAGGCTCTGGTCGATGAGGTTATCGTTTCGGTTGCCGACGGCGCCGTGACTGTCCAGAGAAAGGACGATAGCAAGCGTGCGCGTGCTATGCACGGACTGTACCGTATGCTGGTGAGCAACATGGTCGAAGGTGTGACCAAAGGGTTCACCCGCAAACTCGAGATGTCCGGCGTCGGTTACCGCGCTGAGCTCAAGGGCAACCTCTTGGCGCTGACCCTCGGATACTCGCACATGATCTACTTCCAGCCTCCTGCCGAGATCAAGATCGAGGTGCCGGATCCGACTACCGTTCTTGTCAGCGGTATCGACAAGGCTCTGGTTGGCCAGATCGCCGCAAAGATTCGCTCCTTCAGAAAGCCGGAACCATATCGCGGCAAGGGCATCAAGTATGAAGGCGAAGTCATCCGCCGCAAAGAAGGCAAGGCTGCCGGCAAGTAAGCCGCCGCGCCGCATGAGCGAAACAAGTCAGGTAAAAAACATTTATACGGTTAGAGATAATGAGCCAAGTAGATAAAACTGCACGCAGGCAGAAAATCAAGGCACGCAGCAGGGCTGTCGTGCGTGGCACCCAGGAAAGGCCAAGACTGTGCGTTTTCAGGAGTCTTTCGCAGATCTATGCGCAACTGATCGACGACGAGAGCGGCAAGACCCTTATGGCGGCATCGAGCATGTCGAAAGAGAATGCCGGGCTTACCGGTACCAAATCCGAGGTGAGTGCAGCGATTGGCAAGCAGATTGCCGAGAAGGCTCTTGCACAGGGGATTTCCAGGGTCGTCTTCGACAGAAACGGATTCCGGTATCACGGTCGCATCAAGGCCCTGGCCGACGGTGCCCGTGAAGCCGGCCTCATCTTTTAAAACTTTTCAAAGAGAGAACGTACATGTCGAAAAAATCTGGCAGGAATATCAAGCCCGGAGAGTTGAATCTGAAAGAGAAGCTGGTGCACATCAACAGGACCGCCAAGGTGGTCAAGGGCGGCAAGCGCTTCGGGTTCAACGCGATTGTGGTTGTCGGTGACAAGGAAGGTCATGTTGGATACGGGCTTGGAAAAGCGAACGAAGTTCAGGATGCTATTGCCAAGGGCGTAGAGGATGGCAAAAAGAACGTCATCAAGGTGCCGATTGTCAAGGGAACCATTCCCCACCCGATCGTTGCCAAATACGGTTCGGCCAAAGTGCTGATGAAGCCGGCGACCCCTGGTACCGGATTGATTGCTGGCGGTGCCGTCAGGGCCGTGCTTGAAATGGCTGGGATCCATGATATTCTGACCAAGTCTCTCGGCTCCTCCAATCCGCACAACGTGGTCAAGGCAGCTATCAAGGGACTTCAGAACATCTCTGACGCCAACGATGTGGCAGAGCGCCGCTCAAAGAGCTTGAAAGAGGTATTTGAAAGCTAAAAAGGAGATAAGGTGATCATGAGCGAGAAAATGATAAAGGTTACCCAAGTGCGCAGCGTTATCGGCGGCACCAAGAAGCAGAAAGACACGATCAAGGCTCTCGGTCTGGGAAGGCCGAACCACAAGGTCGAAATCAAGGACAACGCCTGCACGAGAGGTCAGATTCGCGTCGTCCAGCACCTTGTCAAGGTTGAAGAGCTTTAACAGAATCAATAAAGACAGTCGGGAATCAAAGCAATGGATTTAAGTTCACTCCGCCCTGCCAAAGGTGCAGTCAAAGCAAGAAAAAGGGTCGGTCGCGGCCCCGGTTCAGGTAATGGTACGACAGCGGGCAAGGGCAACAAGGGTCAGCAGTCGCGCAGCGGCTACCAGCGTCCGGTCATCGAGGGCGGTCAGATGCCGATCTACCGCAGACTTCCGAAATTCGGTTTCACTCCTCCCAACCAGAAGGCTGTGGCTTGCGTCAACGTCGCCCAGATCCAGATGTGGATCGAGAAAGGGCTTGTTGGCGAAGAGATCAGCGTGCTCGATCTCAAGCACCTCTGCAACGCCAGCAACCAGGAGTATTTCAAGGTACTCGGCAACGGTGAGCTTACTTCCACAGTGACCATCACGGCACACTTCTTCAGCAAGAGTGCCGAAGAGAAGATCGCCAAGGCTGGCGGCAAGATCGTCAAGGCGTATCGCACCCTCGAAGAGGCTGCCAAGGTTAACGGTCTGCCGTTTGAAGAGGCTCTTTTGACTCCTAAAGCCAAAGTTGTCAAGGTCAAGAAAGAGAAGAAATCGGTCAAGTCTTGAATCAGGGAATGAGCTGCCATGAAGCTTACTGAGAGTATCAGGAATATCAATAAAATCCCGGAGTTAAGGCAGCGTATACTGTATACCCTCCTGCTTCTGTTTGTTTACAGGCTGGGATCGCATATCACCATCCCAGGGGTTGACGCCTCTGCGGTAGCGAGCGCAACCACCTCTCATTCCAACGACCTGTTCGGTCTGTTTGACCTGTTTGTCGGAGGCGCGTTCGCTCGCGCCTCGATCTTTTCTCTTGGCATCATGCCGTACATCTCGGCCTCCATCATCATCCAGTTGCTTGGCGCGGTGACTCCTTATGTGCAGAAGCTCCAGAAAGAGGGTGAGGAGGGACGCCAGAAGATCAACCAGTATACTCGCTACGGCACTATTCTTATAGCGCTGCTGCAGGCGTGGGGCGTGAGTGTCAACCTTTCAAGCCCATCATCGTTCGGCAAGGTGGTTGTGCCCGATCCGGGTTTTTTCTTTACCATCACTGCGGTCATTATTCTCACTGCCAGCACCGTGTTTGTCATGTGGCTTGGCGAGCTGATCACGGAACGGGGGATCGGAAACGGCATATCGCTTATCATCATGATCGGTATTCTGGCAAGGTTCCCGGCCTCGCTGGTTGCTGAAGCCCAGTCGGTTTCGTTTGGCAGCAAGAACTGGATCGTCGAGATTGTTATCATGGCGTTGATGGTAGCCATTGTGGCTATCGTCGTCATCTTGACCGTCGCCACGAGAAGGATCCCCGTACAGCACGCCAAACGCGTCGTGGGCCGCAAGGTTTATGGTGGCGGTACGCAGTACATCCCGATAAAGATCAACACGGCTGGCGTCATGCCGATCATTTTCGCCCAGTCGATCATGTTTCTTCCGAGCACTTTCCTTTCATTTTTCCCAGAGAGCGAGGCGATGCAGAAAGTCGCTGCGGCGTTCGCTTACGACTCGTGGTTTTACGCGGTCGTGTTCGGTCTGATGATCGTCTTCTTCACCTATTTCTATACGGCCATCGCCTTTAACCCGAAAGAGGTTGCCGACACGATGCGCCGTCAGGGCGGCTTCATTCCGGGCGTTCGTCCGGGCAAGAACACCGAGGAGTTCATCGACAACATCCTGACCCGGATCACGCTTCCGGGGGCCATTGCGCTTGCTGTAATCGCAATTTTACCGACTTTTCTGACCAAGTTTGTCAACGTGACTCCAGGCTTCGCCAACTTCTTCGGCGGTACCAGTCTGCTCATCGTCGTCAGCGTGGGACTCGATACGCTTCAGCAGGTCGAGAGCCACTTGATGATGCGTCATTACGACGGATTCATGAAGACGGCCAAGGCGCGCGGACGCCGGTAAGCAAGAGACGGGACATGATCACCATCAAGAGCGAACGGGAAATAGAACTGATGCGGGAGGCTGGAAGACTGGTCGCCCGCGTGCTTGACATGCTGGAGAACGAGATTAGGCCCGGCATTTCAACCAAGCGCCTTGACGAGCTTGCCGAACAGTTCATCAGAGATCATAACGCTGTGCCGAGTTTTCTGAATTACGTTCCGAAAGGCGAGTCTGGCGTGACGCCTTATCCGGCGACGCTTTGCGTGTCGATCAATGAGGAGGTTGTTCACGGTGTGCCGAGCACGAAGCGCATTATTCACGAGGGCGAAATCGTCTCGGTCGATTGCGGAGTATACAAGAGCGGTTATCATGGAGATTCAGCGCGGACGTACATTATCGGCGAGGTCGATCCTGCGGTGCGGCAACTGGTTGATGTTACTCGTGAGTGTCTTGATCTTGGCATCGAGCAGGCTGTCGAGGGAAACCGTCTGCATGATATTTCGGCAGCGATTGAAAAGCATGCTCGCTCATTTGGCTACAGTGTGATCGAGAATATGGTTGGCCATGGCATCGGCAGCGAGTTGCATGAAGAACCGGCAGTACCGAATTATGGAAGACCGCATACCGGGGTGAAGCTTCGTTCCGGTATGACGCTGGCCATTGAGCCGATGATCGCGCTCGGTCGTTCCCGTCGTGCGGTCAGCAAGCGGGGTGCCTGGGCCGCGGTGACCGAGGATGGAAGCTATTCAGCCCATTTTGAGCATACCATCGCCATCGGGAAAGCTCAGGCGGAAATCCTGACGAAGTAACGCAGGCAGGGCAAGCATCACAATCATAGTATAACGATCAGAAAGCGGAGAGATACACATTGGCCAAGGAAGAATCAATTGAGGTAGAAGGCGAAATTCTGGAAGCGCTTCCGAACGCGCAGTTCAGGGTCAAGCTCGAAAACGGTCTCGAAGTGCTTGCGCACGTTTCGGGAAAGATCAGGATGCACTACATCCGGATTCTGCCCGGTGACAAGGTGAAGGTTCAGATTTCTCCTTATGACTTGAGCAAAGGCCGGATTACCTACCGGTACAAGTAAAAAACAGAAATAATCGTCCTTTATCCGGTTGATTATTAAGGATGTATTTATTACATTACATGCCTTTTCATATTTTGGACAGACCGGACAATCATAGCATGTGGGGTTTACCATGAAAATATATTCGTCTATCAAAAAACGTTGCGAGCACTGCAGGATTATCAAGCGCAAAGGAAAACGATTTGTGATCTGCAAGGTGAATCCAAGCCACAAGCAGCGCCAAGGGTGATCTTCAGGAACAATCAACAGATTTGAAAAAAACATATGAGGTTAGCTGGGGTTAATTTGCCATTGAACAAGCATGCGGTCATTGCGTTGACCTATGTTTATGGCATCGGGAACACATCCGCCAAAAACATACTCGCCAAAGCCGGAGTCGCTCCTGACAAGAAAATTTCAGAGCTGAGCGATGAAGAGGCTCACGCTATCAGGGAAATTATCGGCAACGAATACACGGTTGAGGGTGAGGCACGTGCTGAACAGCAGCTTTCCATCAAGCGCCTCATGGATATCGGATGCTATCGTGGTCTTCGTCACAGGCGTTCTCTGCCGGTTCGTGGTCAGCGTACCCGCACCAACGCGAGAACCAGGAAAGGCAAGCGCAAGACGGTTGCAGGCAAGAAGAAGGCCGGCAAGAAGTAACGAGCGGAGCAAATAAGCAACAAGAGAGATAAAATACCGACAGACTCATGGCAACAGCGAGCAGGAAAAAAAAGAAAGTCAAGGTTACCCCGGAAGGTACCGTCCATATCAAGGCTTCGTTTAACAACGTCATGGTGACCATTACCGATACGCTCGGCAATACGGTTTCATGGTCGAGCGCTGGCAAGAACGGCTTCAAGGGCTCCAAGAAAAATACCCCTTATGCATCGCAGGTGACTTCCGAGGCGGCAGCCAAAGAGGCCTACGATCTTGGTATGCGTTATGTCGACGTGCTTATCAAAGGACCTGGTTCCGGTCGTGATGCTGCCATCAGGGCGCTTCAGGGAGTTGGTCTGGAGGTGCGTTCCATTCGCGATATTACGCCGCTTCCGCATAACGGTTGCAGGCCTCCCAAGCGCAGAAGGGTCTGATGGTTATAATTAAGAATTTTCAATGAAGCAATTGCTATGGCACGATTCAGAGGCTCAATTACCAAGGTTTCTCGTAGGTTGGGAATAGCTCTTTCTCCCAAGGCTGAAAAATATCTCGAAAGACGCCCGTACGCTCCGGGTCAGCACGGTCAGTCCCGCAGAGGCAAAGTGTCGGAATATGCGCTGCAGCTCAGAGAGAAGCAGAAGATGAAATATCTTTATGGCATTCTCGAAAAGCAGTTCAGGAACTATTATAAAAAAGCTGTAGCTCAGCGAGGTGTTACCGGTGACAACCTGGTGAAGATGCTCGAACGCCGACTCGACAACGTGGTCTATCGCTGCGGATTCTCGCCGTCTCGCGCCGGTGCCCGTCAGCTTGTTACGCATGGGCACATGCTGGTCAACGGCAAGAAGGTCAACATTCCCTCATTCCTGGTATCACCTGGCGATCAGATCGAGTTCAGGCAGAAGAGCCGCAACCTCGATGCCGTAGCTGATTCGCTCAACAAGGTGCCCGATTCAAGGATTCCCGAGTGGATCCAGGTTGACAAAGCGAACCGCAAAGCGGTGTTCCTGGCTATTCCTGAGCGCGAAGCCGTGCAGGAGCCGTTCAACGAACAGCTTGTCGTCGAGTTGTACTCCAAGTGATCTTTTTGAATTCCTAAGGGAGCAAGACTATGATATATCAGATGCAGATGCCTACAAAGATCGATGTGGACGAAGCGACCCACACCGGCAGCTTCGGGCGATTCATAGCCCAGCCGCTGGAGAGGGGATACGGAGTTACGCTGGGCAATGCCATGAGAAGGGTTCTGCTTGCCTCTCTTCCTGGAACAGCAATCACCGGGATCAAGATCGATGGTGTGTTTCACGAGTTTTCAACGATTGACGGCGTTCGCGAGGATGTGCCCGAAATTGTACTCAATCTGAAAAAAGTGCGCTTCAAGTCGAACTGCAAGCGCAGCTGCAAAACAACCCTGACCCTTGCCGGGCCGAAAGATTTCCTTGCTGGCGACATCGTTGCACAGGAAGGTGAATTCGAGGTGCTCAACAAGGATCTGCATATCGCGACGATCAACTCCGAGGCTACCGTGACAATCGATATCTATATCGGCCGCGGGCGTGGTTATGTGCCCGCCGAAGAGAATCGCAGCGACGGAATGCCGATTGGCTTCATCGCCATCGACTCGATTTATACACCGATCAAGAACGTCAAACTGACCGTCGAGAACACCCGTGTCGGCCAGAAGACCGACTACGAAAAGATGATTCTCGATGTCGAAACCGACGGCTCGATCACTCCCGATGACGCGATCAGCCTCGCCGGCAAGATCATCAACGATCATATCACCTTTTTTGCCAACTTCTCTCCGACTGAAGAGGAGTTCTCCGAGGAGGAGTACAAACAGCTCGACGACGAGTTTGAAAGCATGCGCAAGCTCCTGCAGACTAAAATCGAGGACCTCGATCTTTCGGTTCGCTCGCACAACTGCCTGAGGCTCGCCGAAATCGATTCGCTTGGTGACTTGGTCTCCAGAAGGGAAGAGGAGCTGCTCAACTACAAAAATTTTGGCAAGAAGTCGCTGACCGAACTGAAGGAACAGCTTGAAAAGTTTAACCTCAAGTTCGGGATGGATATCACCCGTTACCAGCTAAAGGGTTGAGAAGGGTTCTTTGTTTTATTGAACATCAATGAGAGCGAAAACAAGAAATGCGTAAAGTCAAGCCAGCAAGAAAACTCGGAAGAACGAGTGCCCATAGAAAAGCAACCCTGTCGAACCTTTCGACGCAGCTGCTGATCCACAAGCGTATCGAGACCACCGAGGCGAAAGCCAAGGAAACCCGCAAGGTTGTCGAGAAGATCATTACCAAGGCGCGCAAAGGAACCCACCATGCCCAGCGTGAGGTTTTCGGTGCCCTTCGTGACAAAGAGGCCGTCCGTGAACTTTTCGAAGAGATCGTGGGCAGAATCGGTTCGCGTAACGGTGGATACACTCGCATTATCAAACTCGCTCCTCGCTATGGCGATGCCGCCAAGATGGCCGTTATCGAGCTGGTGGATTATGCCGAGGCTCCGTCCGCAGCACCGGTAGTTTCCAAGCAGGATCGCGCAAAGCGCGTCAAAGGCTCCAAGAAAGCCGAGAGCAGATCTCAGGAGAACGAGGGTGGTGACGCCGCTGAATAAAGGCGACATCTTCTCGGATTGTAGAAAAAACACGGTAGTCATCGTTCGCTCGATCTTCTCGATCACCAGCGGGCGATGACTATCTGCTTTTCTGAGAACATCGGATCGATCTCTCCTATCGGAAGCTGATCCACTGAGGCGGGGAATCCCAGATGCTTCTCCCTTGACAGCACCGCTTCGGCAATCTCTTCATTGAGGCTGCCGCCTTTGAGGCAGATGAGCACCCCATCGTGTTTGAGCAGCCTGGCGCTGTAGGCGCATAACTCTTCGAGCGGTGCAACCTGACGGCTGAGCACCGTGTCAAAGATCACACCTTTCAGTTCTTCGACTCTTGAATGCAGGGCAATGACGTTTTCGAGGCCAAGTTCCTTGATCATTGCTTTGCAGGCAGCGATCTTCTTGCCGGTGGAATCGACCAGCAGGAATGAGGTTTCAGGAAAAAGGATGGCCAGCGGAATGCCTGGCAAGCCGCCGCCGGTGCCGAGGTCGAGCACCGTTTCGCCGGGTTTGAAGTCGTGGATGCGGGCGATGAGCAGCGAGTGAAACACATGCTTGACGATGACCGGCGCATGTTCCTTGCGGCTGACGAGGTTTACCTTGAGGTTCCAGGCTTCGAGAAGCCTGGCATAGCGCACCAGAAGTGTAAGAGCATTTTTGGTAACCGGGATGCCGTGCTGACGGCAGAGTCCCTCGAGTAGGTGCAGGTCGTTCTGCATGACGAATAGTTCGGCTGCGATGGTGATGAAAAAGCATACAACAGGGAAAAAACGACATTTTAACGCCAATGGCAAATGTTCTGTGCCCCGGGGAAATGCCCGTCGGCACTGGTGGAAAATGTCGTACATTAACAAAAAAGGATTTTTGGTGAAAGCGTTGTAAGATCAGCAAGATTATGAAGTATGAAGCAGATTGCCGACAAACATGTCTATGCGGTGGTTATGGCCGGAGGTATAGGCAGCAAGCTCTGGCCTCTTTCGAGAAAGAAATCCCCAAAGCAGTTTCTCCATTTCTTCGACGGCGGAACGATGATCCGGAAAACGGTCGAAAGAATTGCCGGTGCCGTCCGGAGAGAGAACATTCTCATCATCACCGGCAAGCAGCATAGGCGCCTGGTCAACGACTCGCTTCCCGATTTCGATGTCGATAACATCATTATCGAACCCACCATCAAGGATACGGCCACCTGCATCGCGCTGGCCACGACCTTCATTCGCAAGCGCGATCCCGACGCTGTCACTATCGTACTGCCTGCCGACCATCTCGTGCTTGACGAAGAGCATTTCCTGAAGACGGTCTCCAAGGGCGTCAGACTTGCGCGGAAACAGAGAGGGCTGATCACGGTCGGCATCCATCCTGACAGGCCTGAGACGCGATATGGATATATCCAGGTCGAACCATCGGTTATGATCGGGGAGGAAAACGACGATCCGGATGACGATGACATTGCACTCTTCCGGGTGAAAACCTTTGCCGAGAAACCCGATCTGGCTACTGCCGAGCATTTTTTGCAAAGCCAGGACTTCTGGTGGAACAGTGGCGTGTTCATCTGGCACGTCGATGACATTAGCCGGGAGTACAGCCGCTCGTTGCCCGATCTGTATGAAGATATGCAGAACGTTCACGCCTTTATCGGTACCGAGCGGCAGGAGTCGGTCATCGAGGATGTCTATAGCTGGGTTCACCCTGTTTCGATTGCCTACGGCATCATGGAAAAGGCTGAGAAGGTCTATATGCTTGCCGGGAATTTTGGCTGGACCGATCTTGGATGCTGGGACGAGGTGATCAAGATTGGTCTTGGCCTCGAAGGACGCGACATGGATGGCAGCGAGTCGATCATGATCGACTCGAAAAACGTCTTTGTCCGGAAGCCCCATGGCAAGGCGGTGGTGAGCATCGGCGTGGATGACATTATCGTGGTCGATACGCCCGACGCGCTGCTTATCTGCAAGGCGGGCGAGTCGCAAAAGGTGGTCAAAGCGGTTGAGATGATGAGGCGGGAGCCGGGGTTGGAGGGGTTCCTGTAGGATGATGTGGGGTGGTCAGAGAAAAAAAGAAAGCCGGAGCACAACCTCCGGCTTTCTTTTTTTCAGGCTTTTTTCTTTGACCACGTTGCGCCTTCCCTGGTGTCCTTGATTTCGATGCCGCGCTCCATGAGCAGGTCGCGGATTTTGTCGCTGGTGGCGAAATCCTTGCTGGCGCGAGCCTCCTTGCGGAGTTCGAGCAGCACAGCCATGACGTCGTTGAGGGTTTGCGCGCTTTCGCCGCTCTCTCCGGCCAGCAGTTCGTCGCGGCTTTTCAGAATGCCGAGGACTTTTCCGGCGTAGCTATCGAAAAGGTTCTGAGCGCCAGATTTTGATGCGGCGTCAAGCCCGTCTTTGTCGAGCGCGCCGTTGAGCGCTTTGATGAACTCGAAAAGCACGGCAATGGCGACCGGTGTGTTGAAGTCGTCGTTGAGCGCGTCGGTGATTTTCTGCTCGAACGTTGCCACGTCGAGCTGGCCCTTGCCCTCCGCCGACTCTACCAATCGCTTGTACGTTTCCTGCAACTTTTCGAAACCTGACTGCGATGCCCTGATGGCCGCTTCGGAGAAGTCGAGCGGGGAGCGGTAGTGCGATTGCAAAATGAAGAAGCGGATGACCAGCGGGTCGAATTTCCCGAACAGCTCCTTGAGGTTCACGAAGTTCTTGAGCGACTTGCCCATCTTGACGCCATCGACCGTCACCATGTTGTTGTGCATCCAGTAGCGCACGAAGGGCTTGCCGGTGGCCGCTTCGGACTGCGCGATCTCGCAGTCGTGGTGCGGGAACTTGTTCTCCATGCCGCCACCGTGGATGTCGATGGTGTCGCCGAGGTACTTCATCGCCATCGCCGAACACTCCAGATGCCAGCCTGGATAGCCCTCGCCCCAGGGCGACTGCCATTTCATGATGTGGCCCGGCTCGGCCTTTTTCCAGAGTGCGAAGTCCGAAGGGTTACGCTTGTCGCTTCGCTCTGCGACGCGCCCGCCCGATTGCAACGCCTCCTGGTCGGTACGGCCCGAAAGCTTGCCGTACCCCTCGAACGAGTTGACGTCAAAATACACGTTGCCGTTGGATTCGTAGGCGTGGCCGCTTTCGATGAGCCGCTCGACCAGCGCGATCTGCTCCGGGATATGCCCGGTCGCGGTCGGCGCGATGTTCGGGCGCTCGACGCCAAGCCGGTCCATATCCTCGTAGAAGCTGCGGGTGTAGTACTGCGCCACCTCCATCGGTTCGATGCGCTCCTGCCGAGCCTGCTTCTGGATTTTGTCCTCCCCTTCGTCGGCGTCGTCGGTCAGGTGGCCTACGTCGGTGATGTTCTGCACGTACCGAACCTTGTAGCCCTGCTCTTCGCCGACATGACGCAGCCAGCGCACCACCACGTCGAATGATACGTAGCTTTTGGCGTGGCCGAGGTGAGCGTGGCCGTACACGGTCGGGCCGCAAACGTAGATAGTCGCCAGACCGGGATGGATGGGTTTAAAGGGTTCCTTTGTGCGGGTAAGCGAGTTGTAGATATGCAGAGAGGACATCCGGATAGCGATGAAGAGTTGCCGAATCCCGGCTTATGACCGGAAAATGTTTTAAAAGTTAAACATTTGGCTCGGTAAGGCAAGGCTTTTCAGCGGCCACCTCTGCTGAATTATGCTGGTATGCTTGCTCTGTCAACGGATTACCAAATGAGCTTCGAGAGGGAGCACGTACGGCATTGTATCTCGCTAAAGCCAGAGAAGGCGGTCTAATACAGCCAATGAGCCTGAATCAAAGGTAAGGGAATGATCGCTGGTGTTGTAGAGATCATGTCCCGTCCTGCAAAAGGTTGACACCAACCAAGAGGAGTTGACCGATGGAATCGAAGCGTTATAGCGAAGCATTCAAGCTGAAAGTGGTATTGGAAATCGAAAGCGGAAAATTCAGGATAGGAGAAGCGGCCAGGCATTGCATTGGTAAAGCCACGGCCCTGCAATGGAAAAACCGCGACCAGGTTGACGACCTTCCCAATACGCCGCACCGGTTCAACAAGACCATGAGCGATCTGGAAGCGTTGGTTGTCATCGAACTCAGCAAATCGTTGCTTTTGCCACTCGATGATCTTCTGGCCATCGTTCGCGAATGCATCAACCTAAAGGTCTCGCGTTCCGGACTCGAACCGCTGTCTGCGCCGGCATGGCGTCGCCAACCTGAACGCGTTGATGCCTGTCGAAGAGGGAGAGCCCAAGCTCAAAAAGAGCGACAAAGACCACGAGCCGGGAGTTGTGCCTGTCGATGTCAAATACCTGCCCAAGATGCCCGATGAGTCCAGCCGTCGTTATCTTGGCTCCTCGCTGTTTCAAGTGGGTAGGGCGAAATTGAGTTTGCCGCTCGGAAACACCACTTTTTCAGAAACGATTCGGCCAATGTCACCGGCTGATTGAAGCATTCCTGAAACGCCAGACGCATCCGGTCGGCTCGCGCTGTTTTCAGATTCAGTTTGGCTAACGACAATTCTTCGAGTCGGTTACGCTGTTTTGCCTTCAGGTTTTGCTGGTTTTTCAGCCAGAGATACCGGCTTTTTTTCAGTTCGGGCCGCTCTTGTTGCTCCTGACGCCGCACCTCATCGACGGCATGATTGATGATCTGCATGACGTGAAATTTGTCAAAGCTCAGATGCGCATTGACAAAATGACTGCCAATACCGCTGATACACGCTGGCGACATGTCACTGCAACATTCGGTGACCGATGCCGGATTACCCTTGTGAGCCACCAGGTCGTCGCGGAATCGCTCAACGGTCGAGGCGTCCTTGCCCTCGGTGGCGAACAGCACTTTCGATCTCGCAAGATCAGCAAACAGCGTCACAGAGTTGTGCCCTCGCTTGCTGGAGGGTTCATCG
The DNA here is from genome assembly GCF_000006985.1 of Chlorobaculum tepidum TLS. Lineage (NCBI taxonomy): Bacteria > Pseudomonadati > Chlorobiota > Chlorobiia > Chlorobiales > Chlorobiaceae > Chlorobaculum > Chlorobaculum tepidum. Next base: position 2,044,334 of record NC_002932.3, on the reverse strand, counting down.
ACGCCCACCGTGGTGACGGCTGAGTAGTCCTCCATCTCGCGGGCCTGATCGACGTAATGATGCACAATACGCCAGATGCGGGTATCGTGCTCGCCGACTATCGTGGCGATTGCCTTGACCGCCATTGACCTGGCCATCACCATAATCATCGCCTCGAACAGCAGCGTAAAACCGCTGTCACGGCCAGACCAGGGAAAGGATTGCAGCTTGAGAATACCGCACTCTGGGCAACAAAAGGTACTGCCCGGCGCAACGTCAAGGTGGATGTCCAGGCGCTTCTTTTCGGCATCGAACGATGAGATGCTTACCTGCCAGGGCGATGCAAGTCCCAAGGCTCACTGAAAAAGGTCGAGGTCTTTCATAAGCAAAGTGGTAAAATGGGCAAACCAGAAGATACGCTTCTCACACGTTACCCACTTGAAACAGCGAGGAGCCTATAGATTCTTCGTAAATCAATAGGTTAGGCTGCGACATAGGCAGTGTTATCGCTTAGAGCGTATTTCAGTATGCCGATGTTCCACTATCCCCCTTTGGGATTTCCCTCCGCTATTGTTTAGCTTCACCCCTTTGGCAACCAGCACGAGGCGCAGACCATTTCTATCTGAGCTTCTTTACTCTTCACCCGCGTCCATGAACATTACCACCGCTGATTTTTTCTGTAGTTATTCGAGCTTGAACGGACTTCCATCAGACGGAAGGCCGGAGATCGTTTTCGTGGGGCGCTCCAATGTCGGTAAATCCTCGCTGCTGAATTCGCTTTGCGCCCGCAAAGGGCTGGCCAAGACCAGCTCGACGCCGGGAAAGACGCGGCTTATCAACTATTTCATTATCAACGACAATCTGTACTTCGTTGATTTGCCGGGGTATGGGTATGCCAAGGTCGGGCAGGGTGAGCGTGAGAGCTGGGGGAAGCTGCTGACGGGCTACATCCAGAAGCGTGGCGAGATCGCGCTCGTGGTGCTGCTGGTGGATTCGCGGCATCCGGGGATGGCCTCCGACCTGGAGATGATGGAATTTCTTGACTATTGCGGGCGGCCGTTTGGCATCGTGCTCACCAAGTGGGATAAACTCAAGCAGGCCGAAAAGTCGAAAGCCAGTCGCACGATTGAAAGTTGTGCACCGAATGCCAGATTTATTGTAAATTATTCGTCTTTGTCGGGCAGTGGCCGGGACAGGCTTCTGGCTTCGATCGATACTTTTACTCAGTAAAAACAAGCGACGTGGAAGAAAAAATATTCAGCAGGCCGGCAGCGTCTGCTACCGTGCTTGTGGGCACGCAGTTCGGCGACGAGGGCAAAGGCAAGCTGGTCGATTACCTTTCGGACAAATACGACATCGTGGTGCGTTACCAGGGCGGTGCCAACGCCGGTCACACCATCTGCTTCGACGGCAAAACCGTCGTGCTCCACCTCATCCCCTCGGGCATCTTCAACAAGGATTGCATCTGCGTGATCGGCAACGGCGTCGTGATCGATCCGAACGCGCTCATGGATGAGATCAAAAAGGTTGAGGAGCTGGGCTACGACGTCAAGGGGCGTCTCTACATCAGCCACAACGCGCACCTGATCATGCCGTACCACAAGCGGCTCGATTCGCTGAGCGAGTCCTGCCTGAGTGGCGATAACAAGATTGGCACCACCGGTCGTGGTATCGGCCCGAGCTACGAGGATAAGTTCGCCCGCAAAGGCATCCGGGTGGTCGATCTGCTCGATCGCGACGTGCTGAAGGAGAAGCTGCGCGAGAACCTCGCGGCCAAGAACAAGCTGATCAGCAAGGTGTACGAGCAGGAGGAGATCGACGTCGAGGCGATCATCCGCGAGTACGAGGAGTTCGACAAGGCGATCGATCCCTACGTGACCAACACCCAGCTCTTCCTGAATCGCCAGATCAAGGCGGGCAAGACCATCCTGCTCGAAGGCGCGCAGGGTTGCCTGCTCGATGTCGATCACGGCACCTATCCCTTCGTGACCTCCTCCAACCCGACCTCCGGCGGCGCTTGCACCGGTTCCGGTGTGGCTCCGAACCACGTCGGCAAGATCATCGGCGTCTGCAAGGCCTACACGACAAGGGTGGGCAACGGCGATTTCCCGACCGAGCTGGATGACGAGACTGGCGAAGCGCTTGGTCGCATCGGCTGCGAGTTTGGCGCGACCACGGGGCGTAAGCGTCGCTGCGGCTGGCTCGATCTCGTCGCCCTGCGCTATTCGGTTACCGTCAGCGGCGTGACCGAGCTGGCGCTGACCAAGCTCGACGTGCTCGACACCTTCGAGGAGATCAAGGTGTGCACCTCATACATGCTCGACGGTAAGGAAATTTTCGACTTCCCGACCGAGCACCAGACCCTGTCGCGAGTGCAGCCGGTTTACAAGTCGCTCAAGGGCTGGATGGCTTCGAATGCCAAGGCAAAGAGCTTCGCGGAGATGCATCCCAACGCTCAGGCATACGTCAACTTCCTCGAAGAGGCTCTGGAGGTTCCGGTGACCTTCATCTCTGTCGGACCGGGCAGGGACGAGACGGTCTTCAAGTAAGAAATTGGGCTGAAGCCCGGATTTTTTTGCTCCGTAACCCCGGCGTGAAAGCCGGGGCAACATGAATGCAAGAGGGGATGAATGTCCGTCGGGCTGGACCCCTCCTGAGAGTATGAGAATGCCGGGGTAATTGAACGGCATGTATGGGTATATGTCCATCTTGTCAGGACTCTCAAAAGTTGCTCCGGACTTTAGTCCGGGGTTTATGAATAACGCAAAACAGACAAGGGCTTTAGCCCAATTTTATTTCGGTAGCGGCATGGCTCTTCTCGAAATCACGGTAATTCCGCTTGGTACGGTGGGCAGCGGTTTGAGTGCCTGGATTGCAGGACTCGAGTCGCTGCTCGAAGAGAGTTGTCTGCCCTTCCGGCTGAACGACATGGGCACTATCGTTGAAGGTTCGGCGGACGAGCTGTTCGCCATTGCCCGAAAGCTTCACGAATACTGCTTTGTCGAGGGTGTGGCGAGGGTCTACACCGTGATGAAGATCGACGATCGTCGCGACAAATCGGTAGCCATTGGTGACAAGGTTGCGTCGGTCGAGGCCCGGAAAGCGGTTAAGCCGGATAAATGAAAAAATATTTTTATTTTCGAGTTCTCAATTTCCAGGGTTGAGCGCCCGGAGCCATTTCGGAGCAGCCAGCACCATCCTATAAAGTCATACTGCCATGATGCCGGTTTCAAGCGATTGCCAGATTCTCAAAGAGGATAACGTTACCCACAGCTTCTGCGGCCTGGCCTGCGTCGGCTGGCTCTACCAGAAGATCAAGGACAGCTTTTTCCTCATTCTCGGTACCCACACCTGCGCGCACTTTCTCCAGAACGCCCTCGGCATGATGATCTTCGCCAAGCCTCGCTTTGGCGTGGCGCTCATCGAGGAGGCCGATCTTTCCCGCGCGGAACCTCAGCTCGAAGCGGTGATCGAGGAAATCAAGCGCGACCACAATCCGTCGGTGATCTTCCTGCTTTCTTCCTGTACCCCCGAAGTCATGAAGGTCGATTTCAAGGGGCTGGCCCATCATCTCAGCACCGACAAGACGCCCGTGCTCTTCGTTCCGGCCAGCGGTCTGGTATTCAACTTCACGCAGGCGGAGGACTCGGTGCTTCAGGCGCTCGTGCCCTTCTGCCCCGAAGCTCCTGCCGGTGAGAAAAAGGTGGTTTTCGTCGGCTCGGTCAACGACATCACGGCGGACGACCTGCGCACCGAGGCTGAACAGCTCGGCATTCCGGTGGGCGGCTTCCTGCCCGAGAGCCGGTTCGACAAGCTTCCTGCCATCGGCCCCGACACGGTGCTCGCGCCGATCCAGCCTTATCTGTCGCGCGTCTGCTCGCGCCTGAACCGCGAACGCGGCTCGCAGGTGCTCACCTCACTCTTCCCGTTTGGCCCCGACGGCACCAAGACCTTCTGGGAAGACCTCGCTGCCATGTTTGGTATCAAGGTCGATCTTTCCGATCGTGCCGAGGCGGCATGGGAGAAGATCAAGCCGCAGACCGATCTGCTGAAGGGCAAGAAGATTTTCCTCACCGCCGACACGATGATGGAGCTGCCGTTGGCTCGCTTCCTCAAGAACGCTGGCGCGGAGGTTGTCGAGTGCAGCAGCGCCTACATCAACAAGAAATTCCACGCTCGCGAACTCGAAGCGCTTGAAGGCGTCAAGGTGGTCGAGCAGCCCAACTTCCATCGCCAGCTCGAAGAGATCAGGGCGACGAGGCCCGACATGATCGTTACCTCGCTCATGACGGCCAACCCGTTCGTCGGCAACGGCTTCATCGTGAAGTGGAGCATGGAGTTCACGCTCATGTCGATCCACAGCTGGTCGGGCGTGTTCACGTTGGCGAACCTGTTCGTTTCGCCGCTCCTGCGCCGCGAGAGCCTGCCGGAGTTCGACGAATCGGTGTGGCTCGAAGGGGTGATGCCCAGCGCTCAGTAACTTTCAAGACGAAAACCAACGAACCAACATGCGTTTAGCTTTCTGGTTGTATGAAGGGACCGCGCTGCACGGTGTCAGCCGTGTGACCAACAGTATGAAAGGGGTCCATACCGTTTACCATGCTCCGCAGGGTGACGATTATATTACGGCGACCTACACCATGCTCGAACGGACGCCCGAATTCCCGAAGCTTTCCATCAGCGTTGTTCGCGGCCAGGATCTGGCGCGCGGCACTTCGCGTCTGCCCGGCACGGTCGAGCAGGTTGACAAGCACTACAAGCCGGAGCTGATCGTGGTAGCCCCGAGTTGCAGCACGGCGCTGCTCCAGGAGGACCTCGGCCAGATGGCTCGTGCTTCCGGCGTCGATCAAAGCAAGATCATGGTTTATGCGGTCAACCCGTTCCGCGTGGCTGAAAACGAGGCCGCCGAAGGACTCTTCACCGAACTGGTGAGGCGCTTCGCCGCCGAACAGCCGAAAACCGAAAAACCTTCGGTCAACCTGCTCGGCTTCACCTCCCTCGGTTTCCACCTACGCTCCAACCTTACCAGCTTGCGCCGGATGCTCAAGACGCTCGGCATCGAGGTGAACGTGGTGGCTCCCTGGGGTGCAGGTATCGACGATCTGAAAAAGTTGCCCGCCGCGTGGGTCAACATCGCGCCGTTTCGTGAGATCGGTTGCCAAGCTGCCGGATACCTCAAGGAGAAATTCGGAATGCCCTCGATCACCGAAGCGCCGCTGGGCGTCAACGCAACGCTGCGCTGGCTCCGGGCGATTATCGCCGAGGTGAACAAAATCGGTGCGGAGAAGGGCATGGCTCCGATGGCAATGCCGGAGCTGCGCGACTTTTCGCTCGATGGCCAGAGCGCTCCGAGCAGCGTGCCGTGGTTCGCGCGTACGGCGGATATGGAGAGTTTCAGCAACAAGCGCGCGTTCGTGTTCGGCGACGCCACGCAGGTTGTGGGCGTTACCAAGTTCCTCAAGGACGAGCTCGGCATGAAGATCATCGGCGCGGGTACCTATTTGCCGAAGCAGGCGGATTGGGTGCGCGAGCAGCTCGAAGGCTACCTGCCGGGCGAGCTGATGGTGACCGACAAGTTTCAGGAGGTTTCGGCCTTCATCGAGGAAGAGATGCCGGAGCTGGTCTGCGGCACCCAGATGGAGCGGCACAGCTGCCGCAAGCTCGACGTGCCCTGCATGGTCATTTCGGCGCCCACCCATATCGAAAACCACCTGCTCGGCTACTATCCGTTCTTCGGTTTCGATGGCGCGGATGTGATGGCCGACCGGGTTTACACATCGGCCAAGCTTGGTCTGGAGAAGCATCTGATCGACTTCTTCGGCGATGCCGGCCTCGAATACGAGGCGGAGGAGCCGGAAGCGTTCACCGAACCAACGATGTCGGGCAACGGCACGGTTGCCTCAGTTTCGTCCGCAGAGGCTCCGTCAGAAGCTGCGGTCGTGACCGCAACGGCAACCGGCGAACTGAGCTGGACCGCTGAAGCCGAGAAAATGCTTGGCAAGGTGCCTTTTTTCGTGCGCAAGAAGGTGCGCAAGAATACCGACAACTACGCCCGCGAAATCGGCGAGCCTGTTGTCACGGCCGATGTGTTCCGCAAGGCGAAGGAGCATCTCGGTGGATAACAGGAGAATCTGAAAAATCGATAAACCAATTGACCTCTATCATACCATGAGTTTAGTATTGGCCGTTTACGGAAAAGGCGGGATCGGCAAGAGCACGACCAGCGCAAACATTTCGGCAGCGCTGGCGCTCAAGGGGGCTAAGGTGCTCCAGATCGGTTGCGACCCGAAGCACGATAGCACCTTTCCAATTACTGGAAAGCTCCAGAAAACCGTCATCGAGGCTCTTGAAGAGGTCGATTTCCACCACGAGGAGCTTTCACCCGAAGATATCGTCGAAACCGGTTTTGCGGGTATCGACGGTCTCGAAGCGGGGGGGCCTCCTGCGGGAAGCGGCTGCGGCGGCTACGTCGTCGGCGAGTCGGTGACGCTGTTGCAGGAGATGGGGGTGTACGACAAGTACGACGTTATTCTTTTTGATGTGCTCGGCGACGTGGTGTGCGGCGGCTTCAGCGCCCCGCTGAACTATGCCGACTATGCGGTTATCATCGCCACCAACGACTTCGACAGCATCTTCGCGGCCAACCGCCTCTGCATGGCCATTCAGCAGAAGAGCGTGCGTTACAAGGTGCAGCTCGCCGGCATCGTGGCCAACCGTGTTGACTACACCAAAGGCGGCGGTACCAATATGCTCGACCAGTTCGCCGAACAGGTCGGCACGCGCCTGCTCGCCAAGGTTCCATACCATGAGTTGATCCGCAAGAGCCGCTTCGCAGGAAAGACGCTCTTCGCGATG